>NZ_CAKLBZ010000001.1:4917500-5217500 GCF_921008455.1 Bacillus basilensis
GCTTTACGCCCAATAATTCCGGATAACGCTTGCCACCTACGTATTACCGCGGCTGCTGGCACGTAGTTAGCCGTGGCTTTCTGGTTAGGTACCGTCAAGGTGCCAGCTTATTCAACTAGCACTTGTTCTTCCCTAACAACAGAGTTTTACGACCCGAAAGCCTTCATCACTCACGCGGCGTTGCTCCGTCAGACTTTCGTCCATTGCGGAAGATTCCCTACTGCTGCCTCCCGTAGGAGTCTGGGCCGTGTCTCAGTCCCAGTGTGGCCGATCACCCTCTCAGGTCGGCTACGCATCGTTGCCTTGGTGAGCCGTTACCTCACCAACTAGCTAATGCGACGCGGGTCCATCCATAAGTGACAGCCGAAGCCGCCTTTCAATTTCGAACCATGCAGTTCAAAATGTTATCCGGTATTAGCCCCGGTTTCCCGGAGTTATCCCAGTCTTATGGGCAGGTTACCCACGTGTTACTCACCCGTCCGCCGCTAACTTCATAAGAGCAAGCTCTTAATCCATTCGCTCGACTTGCATGTATTAGGCACGCCGCCAGCGTTCATCCTGAGCCAGGATCAAACTCTCCAATAAAGTTAGTTTGTCTAGCATCTAAAAATAAAAATTGACGTTTCACGTTGTTTGTTTCGTTCAGTTTTCAAAGAACTACTTGGTCGCTCATTTGCGACTTCCTTATGTTAACATCTTCGTTTTTCGATGTCAACTAAGTTTTTCAATTTCTTTTTTGTCGTTTTCTGCGTTTCCGCATCAGCGACGGTTATTAATATATCATGCAGAAAAATGAAATGCAACACCTTTTGAAAACTTTTTTAAATTAACTACATTTCTTTTTTAATATCATATACTTAAACGAAATATCTCTTTCATGTATGAGCAATTCCTACATATATTCTATATAAAGTTACTCTATCAAAAAGCGTTTCTTTCTATAATAAACGTTTTATTCATATACCATATCATACAAGGAGGAATATATATGGACTATACCGATTTATTAATCAAACTAGGTCTCTCGGCAATTTTAGGATTTGCCATCGGTTTAGAGCGCGAATTAAAACGGAAACCACTTGGTTTAAAAACTTGTTTAGTTATTTCTATTATTAGTTGCCTCCTGACGATTGTTTCTATTAAAGCAGCTTACAATTTACCACATACCGACCATATGAATATGGATCCTCTTCGACTTGCCGCTCAAATTGTATCTGGAATTGGTTTTTTAGGTGCCGGTGTTATTTTACGTAGAGGAAACGATAGTATTGCAGGATTAACAACTGCTGCTATGATTTGGGGTGCTTCCGGTATCGGTATTGCCGTTGGGGCCGGATTCTATATCGAAGCCATTTTCGGGATGTGTTTCCTTATGATTAGTGTAGAACTTATACCATTAACAATGAAATTTGTAGGACCTAGATCATTTCGCCAACGTGATATCGTAGTGAAACTTGTTGTGCGAAATATGGACAATATCCCGGTTGTAATTGAAGAAATAAAAGAAATGGATATAAAAGTGAAGAATATGAAGCTTAAAACGTTAGAAAATGGCTCTCACTATTTACATCTTAAATTATGTATCGATCAAAAAAGACATACTGCCGATGTTTACTACGCTCTCCAACATCTTGAAAGTGTCCAACAAACTGAAGTGGAAAGTATGTAACAGAAAACAAACTCTCTTTATAAATTAGAGAGTTTTTCTTTTTTCTATAATGGTAACAATGAATGTAGTCCTGCAAAGTAAGGAGGAATGGGCAATTGAAATCCCGTCCAAATTTAGTAGATACATTTCGTGATTCCATTATTTTTCGTTTAATTTGCTTTATTGTTGTACTTACTGCTTTTTCCGGCTTTCTTATACATAGATTAGAACCATCGCACTTCACCACATGGTTTGATGGAATTTGGTGGTCAATCGTTACAATTTTCACTGTTGGCTATGGTGACTTTGCCCCACATACACTAATAGGCAAACTTATCGGTATGGGTATTATTTTATTTGGAACCGGTTTTTGTTCTTATTATATGGTTCTATTCGCCACTGATATGATTAATAAACAATATATGAAAGTTAAAGGAGAAGAAGCTGCGACTTCTAACGGTCATATGATTATTGTCGGCTGGAACGAACGGGCAAAACATGTTGTAAAACAAATGCACATCTTACAACCGAACCTTGATATCGTTTTAATTGATGAAACACTTTCTTTACTTCCAAAACCATTTCATCATTTAGAATTTATAAAGGGATGCGCCCATCACGATCAAACGTTATTAAAAGCTAATATTACAACGGCTCACACTATATTAATAACAGCTGATAAAGAAAAAAACGAAAGCTTAGCTGATACACAGTCCATTTTAAATATTTTAACTGCAAAAGGTCTCAATCCAAACATTCACTGCATCGCAGAACTTCTTACTTCTGAACAAATACAAAATGCAACGAGAGCTGGTGTATCAGAAATTATAGAAGGAAATAAATTAACGAGCTATGTTTTTACCGCTTCTCTTTTATTCCCTTCTATTTCAGGTGTACTATTTTCACTTTACGATGAAATCTCTGATAACAAATTACAACTGATGGAGCTTCCCCCATCCTGCACCGGACAAACTTTTGCAAATTGCAGCTATACTCTTTTAAAGCAAAACATTCTCTTATTAGGTATAAAGCGCGACGAACAATATATGATTAATCCAGTCCATTCCTTTGTTCTCATTGAAAGCGACATACTCATTGTTATTCACCATTAATAAAATGACGCTCTAGTTCTTGTACAAGCACTTTCCCAATATTGATATATTTTCTTTTCACATCTCCATCTGGATCTTTCGGCTCAGCAAATTGATCCATCCCACTCGTTCCAGCTGTTAAAGTATTCACATGCTCATCTAGTTCGTCTTGATATACGTGCGAAAGAATATACGGCGTTTCAAGGCGGACTACTACACCAGGTACATCTAATTCTCCATCAATGGCTGTAAATGGCACTCGTAAAAATTGATAGCCATCTTCTTCATCGATTTTATAATCAAAGCATCCTTTATCATAATCCCAATTGCCACCAATGCTATATCCAAGTGGCTTCATTATTTCTTCTAACTTATATAACGCATATGTACGTCCTTCTAAATTTGATTGAATCGGAATCAAGCCCATCCCTCCTAGACTTTTTCTTTAGCATACCCACTCTAGTTTGAATATATTGATGGACTTTTCGATGAAATAATAAAAAGCGGCCGGATTCCGGCCGCTTTTTATTATTTTAAACGCTCTTCTAATTCTGCTTTTAATTCTTCAAATCCTGGTTTACCAAGTAAAGCAAACATGTTTTTCTTGTATGCTTCTACTCCTGGTTGGTCAAATGGATTTACGCCTAATAAGTAGCCGCTCATCGCACACGCTTTTTCGAAGAAGTATACAAGGTAACCGAATGTGTACTCATTTAATTCAGGAATATTTACGATTAAGTTTGGTACTCCGCCATCGCTATGTGCAAGTAATGTACCTTCGTATGCTTTTGTGTTTACGAAGTCTACAGTTTCACCAGCAAGGTAGTTTAATCCATCTAAATCGTTTTCTTCTGCTTCAATTGTCAGTTCATGTGTAGATTTACCTACTTTAAGAACTGTTTCAAATAAGTCACGACGACCTTCTTGAACGTATTGACCTAATGAGTGTAAGTCAGTTGAGAAGTTTGCTGAAGATGGGAAAATACCTTTTTGATCTTTTCCTTCACTTTCACCAAATAACTGTTTCCACCACTCAGCGAAGTATTGAAGTGCTGGCTCATAGTTAACAAGCATTTCAATTGTTTTTCCTTTATTGTATAGAGCGTTACGAACTACCGCGTATTGGTAAGCTGGGTTTTCTTCTAGTTCTGATGTTCCGAAGTCATCATGACCAGCAGCTGCACCTTTCATCATCTCTTCAATATTTAAGCCGCTTACTGCGATTGGTAATAAACCAACTGGCGTTAATACAGAGAAACGTCCTCCAACATCATCCGGAATAACAAATGTTTCGTAACCTTCGTTATCAGCTAATGTTTTTAATGCACCACGCGCTTTATCTGTAGTTGCATAAATACGTTTGCGAGCTTCTTCTTTTCCATACTTTTCTTCTAATAACTTACGGAAAATACGGAATGCTAGTGCTGGCTCTGTTGTTGTACCTGATTTGGAAATAACGTTAATAGAGAAGTCTTTACCTTCTAATACGTCCATTAAATCTTTCATGTAAGTGGAGCTAATGTTTTGTCCAACAAATAGCACTTGTGGAGTTTTACGTTGTTCTTTAGAAAGCGTGTTGTAGAAAGAATGGTTTAACATTTCGATTGCTGCACGTGCTCCTAGGTAAGAACCACCGATACCGACAACAAGTAAAATGTCAGAGTCATTTTTAATTTTTTCTGCGCATTTTTGAATGCGAGTAAATTCTTCTTTGTCATATTGAAGCGGAAGGTCTACCCACCCAAGGAAATCGTTCCCAGCTCCAGTTTTTTCGTGGATTGCGTGATGTGTTACTTTCACTGCATCACGTAAATAAGTGATTTCATGTTCACCGATGAAGGATAACGCTTTAGAATAGTCGAACGTTACATGTGTACTCATCTTTTTCCCTCCAATTATGGATATGTATTTCTGTATTCACTTTAGCGAAACTGAAGTTGTAAATCAAGCGATTCACCCATTGTAAACGTAACCAATATATATTTTTTAGAAAAAGTTCATTTTTTGCATAAAAATTCGCATTTTTCGGTATAGATGTATATACATCCTATTTCAAACATTTTTTATGTATAAAAACAACATAACTACCCCATTCTATAAAAGAGTTAATTAACTCATCGCTTGCTCATGCTTCACAACTAAGGGGGGGCTTTTTCATGAGTACTCTGCAACGTATCGCATTAGTTTTCACTGTAATTGGCGCTGTGAACTGGGGACTAATCGGGTTCTTCCAGTTTGACTTAGTGGCAGCCATTTTCGGTGGACAAAACTCAGCTCTTTCACGTATTATTTACGGCATCGTTGGTCTTTCTGGGCTTATCAATCTTGGTTTACTCTTTAAACCATCAGAAAATCTTGGCACTCACCCAGAAACGAACGAAATTCGCTAGTCAGTATGTCTTTACTTCACCTCCGACATACGAATATGATTGCATGCAATCATATTTGCAAATATATATCATAAGATAAAGTAAAAGAGGAACGCTCATATGCGCTCCTCTTTTACTTTGTTAACTCGGACTCTTCAATCCATTCTGTTAGCTTTTCTCGCAGCGTATTAAATCCGTTCTCAGATGGATTCGGTATAAGAATCCGTCCTTGTTTTCTTTTCGCCGCTTTTAACGATAAACTCATTTTTCTGTGTTCTTCATCAATTGAAAGTACTTTTACTTCTACTGTATCGCCGACTTTTAAAAAGTCATGAATATCCTTTACATATCCATTTGTAATTTCAGATATATGCACAAGTCCTTGCGTTTCTGCATCTAACGCTACAAATGCACCGTAATCTTGAATCCCAGTCACTTTCCCTGTTACAACCACTCCTGTTGTATATTGTTCTGACATATGAAACACTCCCATACGTTTACCATTTTCTCTACAATTGTAGATAGCAAAGCAGATGATTTATTGTTAAATATCCGATTAGTTAGTACGTACCCTAAGTAAAGCTACTCAGGATACGTATACCTTATATTAGTAAATTATACCACTATGACAGAACGCATTCAAAATTCATGAAAAAATTTCCTTAAGTAAGTATAATTCTCCAATATTAGGATAGAATACTAACACATGGCTTTCTAGTATTCCCCCCCCTTTTATGGACAAAACGTATTGTGTTTTGTCCTTTTTTTATTCTCTACGAACCGTTCCATTCTCTTCATTGCTTCCATTAGTTGTTCAAGCGATGTTGCATACGAGCAACGAATAAATCCTTCACCACTTTCGCCAAATACACTTCCAGGTACAACAGCCACTTTTTCTTCTAATAATAACTGTTCTGCAAATTCCGCCGAAGATAGTCCAGTTGAAGAAATAGAAGGAAAGACATAAAATGCTCCGCCAGGCACATGACATGTTAATCCCATTTCATTGAAAGATGTCGTCATAAAATTACGGCGTTTCTTATAACTATCTCTCATCCGAATTACTTCATCATTCCCCGCGCGTAACGCTTCAAGTGCTGCGAACTGAGACATCGTCGGTGCACACATCATGGAATATTGGTGAATTTTGAGCATTAATTCTGAAAAATGAACAGGAGCTGCAATCATACCAAGGCGCCATCCTGTCATCGCAAATCCTTTTGAAAATCCTGAAATTAAAATCGTATGGTCACGCATATTTTTAATACTCGCGAAACTTGTATATACTTCGTCGTATACGAGCTCTGCGTAAATTTCATCAGATAATACGATTAAATTGTACTTCTCAACAATCACTGCTATTTCTTCAAGCTCGGACTTATTTAACATTGCACCTGTTGGGTTATTTGGTGAACAAAGTAAAATTGCTTTTGTTTTCGCTGTAATAGCTGCTTCGATCTGCTGTGGTTGTACTTTAAACTCATTTTCTAAAGTAGTCGCCACAGGAACCGGAACTCCTCCAGCTAATGTCACAAGCGGGGCATAAGAAACGAAACTTGGTTCAATAATGAGTACTTCATCATCAGGATTTATAATCGTGCGCATCGCTACATCTAACGCCTGACTCGCTCCAACTGTAACAATGATTTCATCGTTTGGATCATAAGATACTTCAAATTGTTTTTTTAGATACTTTGCTATTTCTTGACGGAGCTCCAATAATCCTGCATTTGCTGTATATGATGTATATCCTTGTTCTAAAGAACGAATACATGCTTGCCTTACATTCCACGGCGTAACGAAATCTGGTTCTCCTACTCCAAGTGAAATAACACCTTTCATATTTGCTGCTAAATCGAAAAACTTCCGAATACCAGATGGTTGTAAAGATTCTGCTGCTCTAGATAGTTCAAATTGCTTCATGGCGTCACCACAATTCGCTTATCATCATCGTTTTTATCATAAATAATTCCCTCATGTTTATACTTCTTCAAAATGAAATGCGTTGTTGTAGAAACGACAGATTCAATTGTTGCTAATTTCTCAGAAACAAACATCGCTACTTCTCCCATTGTCTTTCCTTCTAATGTAATAGACAGATCATATGTCCCAGACATTAAATACACAGATTTCACTTCTGAATAACGATAAATTTGTTCAGCAACCGCATCGAATCCAACGCCGTGCTTTGGCGTAACTTTCACATCGATCATTGCCGTTAAACCTGTATGTTCTTTCACCTTCGTCCAATCGATATGTGTTACATAATCCACAATAATCTTTTCTGCTTCTAATTTTTCAACCATTTTCTTTACTTCTTCTACTTCTATATTTAACAGCTTCGCTAATGTATCTACAGATAATCGACTACTTTTTTCAAGACAAACTAATAATTCTAATTCTTTTTCTGTCACCATATAAATCATCCTTCCTTTTCGTTTGTGTCTAAATTATACAAATACCCTTTCCAGTTTGAAAAGAAGATTTTTTTAGTGAATTATGTCAAAATAAAGTGAAACTTTAATCCATGGAAAGGTTCACCCCATGGATTATTAGCCCACACCAATCGGGCTTTTACGAGCAGTTGATCTCCCACCTCACTTCTTTGCCTCAATCGTCTTTTTAGGTGGGAGCCTTACTGCTCGTTAAAGCGGGGTAAAGTGAAACTTTAATCAGTGAAAAAATGCGTGATAAAGCGAAAGGGGATGGAACCGTGAAACCAAAAGTTTATATTGCTGAACCAGTTCCAACATTTGTAGAAAACTATTTATCAGAACACTGTGATTATGAAAAATGGGAGCAAAATGAGAAGGTACCTCGTGATGTTCTATTGGAGAAAATACAAGATAAAGATGGTTTATTAAATTTTGGATCTGCTATTAATGAAGAATTATTGGAGGCGGCTCCTAACTTAAAAGTAGTAAGCAACATTTCTGTCGGTTACGATAATTTTGATTTACAAGCGATGGCAAATCGAAATGTAATCGGAACAAATACACCATACGTACTAGATGATACAGTAGCTGACCTCGTTTTCGCTCTTATGCTATCTGCTGGTCGCCGTGTTTGTGAACTCGACTCTTACGTAAAAAATGGTGAATGGAATGCCGAAATTGGAAAAGAGCACTTCGGACTGGATGTACACCATAGTACAATCGGTATTATCGGTATGGGCCGAATTGGAGAAGCCGTTGCAAAACGAGCGAGATTCGGATTTGATATGAATGTTCTTTATTACAACCGTCGCCGTAAAGAAGAAGCTGAACAAAAATTCGATGCTACATATTGTGATTTACAGACGATACTAAAACAGTCTGACTTTATCGTTCTTCTTACTCCATTAACAGATGAAACGTATCATCTTATCGGAGAAAAGGAATTTTCATTAATGAAAGAAACAGCTATCTTCATTAATGCTTCTCGCGGGAAAACAGTAGATGAAGAAGCATTAATCCATGCATTAGCAGAAAAGAAAATCTTTACAGCAGGCATCGATACTTTTACACAAGAGCCAATTCAAAAAGATAATCCGCTCTTATCATTACAAAATGTTGTGACTTTACCGCACATCGGATCTGCAACGTTAAAAACTAGGCAGCAAATGGCTATGACAGCCGCTGAAAATTTAGTTGCAGGCTTACAAGGAAAAACACCGCCTAATGTTGTTCGCGGGTAATGATAAATAAACGAAAGGCAAGATGACATCGTCATCTTGCCTTTTTTTGTTAACATATTTTCTTTTCTCTTGGAGATGATATGAACAAAAATCAATGGAGTGACAAAAAATGAATCACGAATATACTTGTCCTTATTTCACTTTTTCCACTCGCGGCACTACTATTCATTACGAATTGTATGAACATGATAATAAAACGGAACGTCCTACTTTTGTGCTCGTTCACGGCTTTTTATCTTCCTCATTCAGTTACCGCCGTCTCATTCCTTTACTATCGAAAGAAGGAACAGTCATTGCTCTTGATTTACCACCGTTCGGAAAAAGTGATAAGTCTCATCTGTTTAAGTATTCTTATCACAATTTAGCAACGATTATTATTGATTTAATCGAACACTTATCTCTCTCAAACATTGTGTTAGTTGGGCATTCTATGGGTGGGCAAATTTCTCTTTATGTAAACCGTATACGTCCTGAATTAATTTCAAAGACGATTTTATTATGCAGCTCGAGTTATTTAGCACGCGCAAACTTACCTTTAATGTATTCTTCTTATTTGCCGTTCTTTCATTTATACGTAAAGAACTGGATTATACGCCGCGGCATTGTTCATAACTTAATGAATGTCGTTCATGATCATTCATTAATTGACGATGAAATGAAGGAAGGTTACTCCGCTCCTTTTTATGACAACCGTATATTCCCCGCTTTAACTCGTATGATACGAGATCGTGAAGGTGACTTATCTTCAATTGAATTAAAAAAAATTGAAACACCTATACTGCTCATTTGGGGTGAAAAAGATCGCGTCGTCCCTGTACATGTAGGTCATCGTCTACACAAAGATTTACCGAATTCGAAATTTATTTCTTACGAAAATACAGGGCATTTACTACCTGAGGAAAAACCTGAACATGTTTATGAAGAAATTATCGCGTTTTCCGCGCAATAATATAAAAAAAGGCTGTCGGAATTTCCGACAGCCTACAATGAACAACTTCCGCCTTCTTTTATTACAAGTAATTCCACAGCTAACTTCTCACATTTTTCAAGCGCAGGTACTTCCTCAAAAGACATAAAGTATATATGTTGAATCTTCTTTGCGATGTATTTTGAATCATCAAACACACTTGCGACGTTCACAACATCGCTCGCTTCTGTTTCATAAAACTCCGGTCCCATTTGAAACGGATCCCAATTCTTCACAACCTCTATCATCTTTTCATATGTACCCATTCGCTTCCCGCCTTTTCACTTTTTAATACTTTTCTTTATCCTATCACATCAGCTATTCTATAAGAAGAGAGAGAACTTTCATAACTTAACGGTTTTACAGAAGAAGGGGGCAAACTTATGCAACTATTTCATAAAACAGTCAATCGACGTGGAACTCATAGTATAAAATGGGATACATATAAAAACGAAGAACTTATCCACGCTTGGATTGCTGATATGGATTTTGAAGTACCACAACCAATTCAAACTGCTTTAAAGAAACGTATCGAGCATCCTATTTTCGGCTATACACTTCCTCCCGAAAATATTGGCGATATTATTTGTAACTGGACAAAAAAACAGTACAACTGGGATATTCAAAAAGAATGGATTGTCTTTAGCGCTGGGATTGTTCCAGCTCTTAGTACGAGCATACAGGCCTTCACAAAGGAAAACGAATCCATTCTCGTACAACCACCTATTTATCCCCCATTTTTCGAAATGGTCACAACAAACAACAGACAATTATGCATAAGTCCATTACAGAAACAAAATGATACATATACGATAGACTTCGAGCATTTAGAAAAACAATTTCAACAAGGCGTCAAACTCATGCTTCTTTGTAGTCCTCACAATCCGATCGGACGTGTTTGGTCAAAAGAGGAACTCACACAACTTGGCGCGTTATGTACAAAATATAATGTAATCGTTGTAGCAGACGAAATTCATTCTGATATTATTTATGCAGATCATACACATACACCGTTCGCTTCCTTATCCGAAGAATTAGCAGCGCGCACGATTACTTGTATGGCTCCGAGTAAAACATTTAATATCGCTGGATTACAAGCATCGATTATTATCATTCCAAATGAAAAACTCCGTCAAGCCTTTACATCTATCCAATATAGACAAGGCTTCCACGGGTTAAATATATTCGCCTATACAGCGATGCAAAGTGCCTATACAGAATGTAACGATTGGCTAAATGAAATTCGATTATATATAGAAGATAACGCTCAATTCGCTTGTAAATATATTAAAGATCACATACCTACTCTTTCCGTAACGAAGCCAGAAGGTAGCTTTTTATTATGGATTGATTGCTCTCGCCTACAACTTTCTCAAAGTGAGCGCACCACATTGCTTGAGGAAAAAGGGAAAATTATCGTTGAACCTGGTGAGAAATACGGATTAGGCGGCGAAGAACATATTCGAATTAACATCGGCTGTCCAAGATCTGTTTTAGAAGAAATTTTAAATAGACTGCGCCATACGTTTTCATAATAAGAAAGGAGGCTATTTGGGACAGCCTCCTTTGTCATATTTTGTCGGTAAGTCGATATATTTTAAAAATCGCTGATATATTTCGAGTTGCGGTCGATATATTCCAATAATCGCTGATATAATTTGAGTTACAGTCGATATATTCCAATAATCGCTGATATATTTTCACTTACACTACACAAAAAAGCTACCATGCACGGTAGCTTTTACTTTTTCTTCATATCCGATGCTTTTTTTACAATGACGCCACAAGCAATTCGATCACCGGATTTACCTGTCGGTTGTGTCATGCCATCATCAGCGTTTTCTGTAATAATAATAGACGCTCCATCTTTTCTATGAATCGTCGTTTTTCCTTCTTCAAGTGTTATATGCGGCGCATCGATTTCTGCTTTAATTTTTCCAGAACCGTCTGCGATTACGTTCGGTAAATCACCGTTTTCTGCACCCTTCGAATTAAGAAGTCCATGTTTTTTATTATCAGGATTAAAATGATTCCCAGATGATTCAAAACGTGGTGCTTTACACTCGCCAATTTCGTGTACATGTATACCGTGCGGGCCAGGTGCAAAACCTTCTCCTTTAATCGTAATTTTCACTCCGCTTGTTTGTTGTACTACTTTCGCAGTCCCTACTTCATCACCTGAAGCATTATGTAATTTCACGTCAATTTCTTTCGGCTTTCCTTGGTCACAACCCGCCATCAGAAATAATAAACAACAACTGAAAAAAAGCCGTTTTTTCATTCAATTCCCTCCAAAATGTATTCTGCCCTTAGATTGTCCGAGCATAGAGGGAAACATACAAAAATGAATTACTGTTTCTTTTCTGCTAACAATTTTTCTTCAACCTTCTGCAATCGGTCTGCTTCTCGTTTTGATACACGAATGAACATACGCCACGTGGCAACAGCACCAATGATAAATAGAACGCAAACAATCCCTGGAATAATATATTCTGTTTTATCTTCCGGAAAATATAAAGGCATCATATGAAACACTCCTTATTATAGGATTTGCAAAACATCAGAATTTTCTGTTATATTATTTTAAATTATAGTTGAACCGATTCATATTCTCAAGGGGTGTTCCGAAAGCGAATGATTTCTTTGACTCCTTCTCCTACTTTCCTTACTATAAACTTGAGGTGAAAAATATGAGAGAAACATTTGAAATTGGTGAAATCGTTACTGGTATTTATAAAACGGGAAAATACATCGGCGAAGTTACAAATAGCCGTCCTGGCAGTTACGTCGTAAAAGTATTAGCTGTTTTAAAACATCCGGTGCAAGGTGACTTACATAACGTAAAACAAGCTGACGTACCATTTTTCCATGAAAGACGCGCTTTAGCTTTCCGTGAACAGACGAACATTCCAGAGCAAATGGTGAAGAAATATGAAGGAGAAATTCCAGATTATACAGATTCACTCAAATTAGCATTAGAAACTCAAATGAATTCATTTTCTGAAGATGATTCACCTTTTGCGGTTCGTAGTCTAGAAACATTAGAGCAATTAAAAAAAGACTACAAACTTTAAAAAAACAAAACGACCAAATTACATACTGTGCAATTTGGTCGTTACTGTGTACTCACTTTCTTTAACACTTTTGAAAAATCAACAAGTTCTCCCAACGTTGGAGGTGCCGGTTTCACTAAATACTCTTTATCTTTTTCTACTAACTTAAAAATATTATACGTCGTCATCGCATCATCTAGCGCACAATGATGCTTACCCGTCCCTACTTTTCCATACGCCTCAATTGCTTTCCACAATCCTGTTTGATTTCTCTCCCCAAAAAACTTCTTATACTCAAGCGATAAATCACGGCACTGTCCTAAGAAAGGAAAGTCGACTCCCGCCATTTCACAATTATGCTTCAACACTTTCATATCCATATTTCCCCACGTAACAATGGTCGGTTTACATCTCTTTTCATATTCTGCAAGTTTTTCAACGAGTTCTGGAAACGAAATTCCTTTATCTACGGCTTCTTGTTTAATCCCTAAAAATTTCTTACATCGATCTGTTAAAGAAGGAAAAGTTTTCGGCCTAACATGAGCTGAATACGTGTCTTCTACCTTACAGCCAACAACCGAAACGAGTCCTACCTCAATAATCTCCGGGAAAAATCCTTTTGGTTTTTTTCTGTGCTGGGGCATCGTAAACTCAAAATCCAAAAATAAAAATCGTTGTTCATCCATACGATCCCTTCCTTATCATCTTTGTCATTCCTTTCTATTTGACACTCCTACACGAACAAGCTCGAATGCTAATTCCATTTTAAATATTCAGATTGGATGTATCTTATATATATGTCAAATGCCCACAAATATTTTTAAAAATAAGAAAAAGTAACCGTTGCAGAAAATATAACAAAATACGCCCTTTCATTTACATCCTCCATTTTTCTACTTTATAATGACTTTATGTGTGTTTCTTTGAGAACATTTTTGACACACTAAGAAAAGTGAATGAAAGGAGATGAGAGTTTTGCACGAAACAACGCAAGAGCTCGCAAACTGGCAGTATTATTTTGCTATCGCAGTCTTTTTAATTACATATGCCATTATTATTTCTGAAAAAATTAATCGTGCTGTCATCGCACTTCTTGGTGCAGCACTCATGGTAATTATGGGGGTCGTTGATTTACACAACGCCTTTACGAAACATATTGAATGGGGGACGATTACGCTACTCATCGGTATGATGATTCTGGTGAATATTACGAGTAAATCGGGTGTCTTCCAATACGTTGCCATTAAAGCAGCAAAAGGGGCACAAGGAAATCCAATTAAAATTTTAATTTCACTTTCCTTACTTACTGCGCTTGGTTCCGCATTTTTAGATAACGTTACAACTGTACTTCTTGTTGTTCCAGTTACTTTATCTATTACGCGCATACTGCAAGTAAATCCTGTTCCTTATTTACTTTCTGAAATTATTTTTTCAAACATTGGAGGAACAGCAACATTAATTGGTGATCCACCAAATATTATGATTGGTTCTGCAAACAAGCATTTAGACTTCAATGCATTCTTGCTAAACTTAGCACCAATCGTAATTATTATTATTGCAGTTACAGCAGTAATACTTTACTTCATGTACCGTAAACAATTAATTGCTGATCCTGTACAAGTTAAGAAATTAATGAGCCTTGATGAAAAACAATACATTAAAGATCCAGTATTAATGAAAAAATCTTTAACAGTACTTGGACTTACAATCGTAGGTTTCATGACTCATTCAATCTTCCACGTTGATGCAGCTATCATTGCTTTAACTGGTGCTACTGTTCTTATGCTAATTGGTGTGAAAGAGCATGAAATTGAAGAGGTATTCGCAAGTGTAGAGTGGGTAACAATCTTCTTCTTCGCAGGACTATTCGTACTCGTTGGAGGACTTATCGATATCGGTCTTATCAAAATGTTAGCTCAAAAAGTAATTGGAATAACGGGCGGAGATATTTCTCAAGCATCTATCCTTATTTTATGGGTATCTGGTATCGCCTCGGCAACAATTGATAACATTCCATTCGTTGCAACAATGATCCCACTTATTAACGATATGGCAGTTGGGCTAGGTTTATCACCTTCTGACGCACAAATCGACGTATTATGGTGGGCATTAGCATTAGGTGCTTGTCTAGGTGGAAACGGAACATTAATCGGAGCTTCTGCTAACGTAATCGTTGCAGGTATCGCAAGCCGCGAAGGACATAAATTTAGCTACATGGACTTCCTAAAAGTCGGTTTCCCAATTATGATCGTTTCATTAATCATTTCTCATATTTATATTTATTTACGCTACCTAATGTAGTAGAAAAAGCGCCCAAATAAACAGGGCGCTTTTTTCATTACACATATTTAAAATACATCAATTTATTAACAAAAAATAACAAATCTACTCGTTATACCTCACCGGCTCATTTCGAATAATGAACAAGTGAATCGGCAAGAAAACTGAAAATGTAATGGTATGAATAATCGTAAATAATATAGAGTTCGTTCCGTATCTATCTAAAATTGCGTAGATAAGATAAATAGACAGCACAATCGATACAGCTGTTGCTATTAAATATAGAATTGGTACGAAATTAAAAATGAAACATGCGACATATATACCGAATACTTTCCATCCCGCTTCTTCTTTCAAGAAATCTGGTAATTTGTCTTTCGCTAAATCACCCCATATCTTACTATTTAAAAAAGGAATAAATGCAAGAGCACCATCGGTTGCACCATCATTTTTCGCCATCGTATACAGTGCAAAAGCCGTTAACAAATATGCAATAACTGCCCAAATCAATATAACAAGAATAAACGCAAAACTAAGAGCAAAGAAACCTGCTAGTAAACCCTGATCTTCCATCTTATCCTCTCCTCTCTACTCTCAACATATTTCATTCCATTGCAAGTTATGTTTTAAAATTTATCCAAACTCTCTGTATAATAATAAGAGCAAGATAATAAGAGAGGAGAACAACTGATGCATCCATTTGTAAAAGCATTACAAGAGCATTTCATAGCTCACAAAAATCCGGAAAAAGCAGAACCGATGGCACGTTATATGAAAAATCACTTCCCGTTTCTCGGCATTCAAACTCCCGAGAGAAGACAGTTATTAAAAGACGTCATCCAAATACATACTCTCCCAGATCAAAAAGACTTCCAAATCATCGTGCGTGAGCTTTGGGACTTACCAGAACGTGAATTTCAAGCAGCTGCTCTTGATATTATGCAAAAATATAAAAAGCATATAAACGAAACACATATCCCCTTCTTCGAAGGACTCATTGTCACGAAATCTTGGTGGGATTCTGTTGATAGCATCGTTCCTACTTTTTTAGGTAATATCTTTTTAAAACATCCGGAATTGATTTCTGCCTATATTCCAAAATGGATTGCATCAGATAACATATGGTTACAACGCGCAGCTATTTTATTCCAGCTGAAATATAAACAAAAGATGGATGAAGAACTTCTTTTCTGGATTATTGGACAGCTACATTCTTCAAAAGAATTTTTCATTCAAAAAGCGATTGGATGGGTCCTTCGCGAGTATGCAAAAACAAAGCCCGATATCGTTTGGGATTACGTGCAAAATAACGAGCTTGCCCCGCTCAGTAAACGTGAAGCAATTAAGCATATTAAACAAAATTACGGAATAAATAACGAAAAAATAGGCGAGACTCTATCATAGATAGACGCGTTCCTCTATTGAGATTTAAAAAAGAACGTGTTAGAATATGTTCATTATTATTAATATAAGTAGCGATGACGGACTTATAAGTACTTGCACAAAAAGCGATTCAGGGATAGTGAAAGCCTGAAGCCGCAAGGAAACGGCAGTCTCGAGCAATACGTGATAAAGTGGATGCACCTTTTGTGTATCAACTAGGGTGGAACCGCGGGCAAACGCTCGTCCCTAGGCAATTAAGCCTTGGGATGAGCGTTTTTTTATGTTTTTCAAAGCATATACTGCTCGTTTCACAAGTTACCTGAGCACGTCATCGCCAATACGTTAACTTTCAAAAGGAGGATTTTATTATGTATTCAATGGAACAAGTAGTAAACTTAGCGAAACATCGCGGTTTCGTTTTCCCTGGTTCTGAAATTTACGGTGGTCTTGCAAACACTTGGGATTACGGTCCACTTGGAATCGAATTAAAAAATAACGTTAAAAAAGCTTGGTGGAAAAAATTCATTCAAGAATCTCCATACAACGTTGGTTTAGACGCAGCTATTTTAATGAATCCAAAAACTTGGATCGCTTCTGGTCACGTTGGTAACTTCAACGATCCAATGATCGACTGTAAAAAATGTAAAGCGCGTCATCGTGCTGACAAATTAATTGAAGATGCATTAGATGCAAAAGGCATCGAAATGGTTGTTGACGGTCTTACTTTCGACCAAATGGCTGACCTAATGAAAGAACATGAAGTAAAATGTCCTGATTGCGGTAGTGAAGAATTCACTGAAATCCGTCAGTTCAACTTAATGTTCAAAACATTCCAAGGTGTTACAGAGTCTAGCACAAACGAAATCTTCCTTCGTCCTGAAACAGCACAAGGTATTTTCGTAAACTTCAAAAACGTACAACGCTCTATGCGTAAAAAGCTTCCATTTGGTATTGGCCAAATCGGTAAGAGCTTCCGTAACGAAATCACGCCTGGTAACTTCACATTCCGTACACGTGAATTCGAACAAATGGAACTTGAATTCTTCTGTAAGCCTGGTGAAGATTTAGAGTGGTTCGCATTCTGGCGTGAAACTTGTAAGAACTGGTTACTTTCACTTGGTATGACTGAAGAAAGCATGCGTCTTCGTGACCACGGTGAAGAAGAGTTATCTCACTACAGTAACGCAACAACTGATATTGAATTCAGATTCCCATTCGGTTGGGGCGAACTATGGGGCGTAGCATCTCGTACAGACTTCGACTTAAAACGTCACATGGAACACTCTAACGAAGACTTTAACTATATCGATCCACAAACGAATGAGCGTTACGTACCGTACTGCATCGAGCCATCTTTAGGTGCTGACCGCGTAACATTAGCATTCTTATGTGATGCATATGAAGAAGAACAATTAGAAAACGATTCTCGTACAGTTCTTCGTTTCCACCCTGCTTTAGCACCATACAAAGCAGCTATCTTACCATTATCTAAAAAGCTATCTGAAGGTGCTACTGAAGTATTCGCAGAACTAGCTAAAGACTTTATGGTAGACTTTGACGAAACTGGTTCTATCGGTAAACGTTACCGTCGTCAAGACGAAATCGGTACACCATTCTGTATCACTTACGACTTCGACTCAGTTGAAGACAAAGCTGTTACAGTACGTGACCGTGACACAATGGAACAAGTTCGTATGCCAATTAGCGAACTAAAAGGTTTCTTAGAGAAGAAAATCCAGTTCTAATTATAAGAAAAAGAGGTTGCTCTAATGAGCAGCCTCTTTTTACTTTTCACGTTTTTCTTTAATTGCTACTGTACATCTTGATATACATAGTAAGTCATCATTCTCATCAATGATACGCACATCCCAAACCATCGTTGAATGTCCTCTATGTATCGGTGTTCCGATCGCTGTTACAATCCCATCTTTCTTTGAGCGAATGTGATTTGCATTAATTTCTAGACCGAAACAAATACATTTCTCTTGATCAATTAAATTGTATGAACCGACGCTTGCTACTGTTTCCGCTAATGCAAGAGATGCACCACCGTGTAAAAAACCAAACGGCTGATGTGTACGCTCATCAACAGGCATCGTAGCAACCACCTTATCTTCTGTCATCTCTAACAACTCAATTCCAAGTGAATCCATTAAAGTTTTTGCCATATCGTTTCCCCCTTCTCTTACTTTAATTAAATGTATAATTTTACCTATTTATTTTCAAACTACTTATAACACTTAAATAAGGAGGTTTCACCTAAATGAAACAGAAATTTTGTATATTACTGCTTATGTTCTCCTTGCTGACTATTGTACCAAATTGTGCACTAGCAGCCAAAGCATCCAACCTGACAATCGATGTTCAGACTGTAACACAAAAAGGTAAGAAACCTTATATAGAATATCAAATTAACAGACCTTCGTTTCACAATTTTTCTGATTCTAAATTTCAAAATAAGCTCAATTTCTATTACAAAAAGTCTACTGACAAATTTAAAACCAAATTAGAAAAAGACGCAAAAAAATATTATAAAGAAACAGAAGGATCCAGTACACCATTTCATCCGTACGTGGCGAATGTTGATTATAAAGTTTCCTTAAATAAACCACCTTTCCTCAGCCTATATTTGAATTACTATCAATATACAGGCGGCGCACACGGTCTTTATACGTGGAAGGCAAACACATTTGATTTAAAAGAAAAAAAGTTACTACACTTAGACGATTTATTTCAACAAGAAGATAAATATAAAGAAGTAATACGTGCTGAAATTGTAAGACAAATTAAACAAAATGAAAGCATTTATTTTCCCGATGCAACTGAAAAGGTCATGAGTGCTAAAAAATTTCACTTCTTTTTAGAACCGGACAATCTCGTCATTTATTTCCCATTATATGAAATTGCGCCTTACTCAAGCGGAATTCCACAATTTCGTATTCCGTATACGTTGCTAAGAGAGTATTTGAAGCCTTCTTATCAAAATATTTTGATTGACAACAAGTAAATAGTTTCGCTACGATAATGTTAACCTAAAAACAACAGGAGGTTAACATTATGAGAAGATTTCATGTTTTAGATTTAGCATTAGCTGCCATGTTCGTCGCTCTTATGGCTATTGGTGCAAATATTGTATCTTGGGCACCATTCCTGCAAGTAGCAGGTATCCCCTTATCTATGCAACCATTTTTCGCAATTTTAGCAGGGCTTCTTCTTGGAAGTAGACTTGGTGCATTATCAATGACTGTTTACATGCTCGTTGGAGTAGCAGGTGCACCAATCTTCGCTAACTTCAAAGCTGGATTTGGAGCACTTTTAGATCCTACTGGTGGTTTTATTATCGCATTTATTATCGTTGCTTACGTATCAGGAAAACTAGTAGAACAAAAGGAAAAACCAATATTTAGTACATTTGCAATTGCTTCGTTCACAGGAATTATTTTAACTTATATTATCGGTACTACTTACATGTACGGGGCAGTCAATCTCTTCATGGGTGGTAATATGAGCTATAAAACAGCTTGGATGATTATGATGTGGTTTGCAGTAAAAGATATTGTATTTACAATTATCGGTGCCATTATCGCACCTCGTATATATTATGCTGTACGTCGTTCCGCTTATCAGCATTCTCATTCGACGATTTCCTAATAAAAAAGAGTTATTTCAGCGTACTGAAATAACTCTTTTTTTATTAAGACTCTTGATTCGTATGTTCTTCTAAAATTCTCTTCATCATTGTAACCATGTCACCACTTAATTCTGGGTGTTGCAGGGCCATCTCAATTGTCGTTTGAACGAATCCTAACTTTTCACCTACATCGTAGCGCTTTCCTTCGAAATCGTAAGCGAATACGCGTTGAATTTCGTTTAAGCTTTGGATAGCATCTGTTAACTGAATTTCACCACCAGCACCAACATGTTGCTGTTCTAAGAACATGAAGATTTCAGGTGTTAAAACGTAACGTCCCATAATTGCTAAGTTTGAAGGTGCTGTACCTGCTGCTGGTTTCTCAACGAAATTGCGAACTTGGTAACGACGTCCTTCCTGCTCTAACGGATCAATAATTCCGTAGCGATGTGTTTCATCTTCTGGAACCGTTTGTACACCAATAACAGAAGAAAGCGTTTTATCATATTCTTCAATTAATTGACGTAAACATGGTTTTTCAGCTTGAACGATATCATCACCTAATAAAACAGCGAATGGCTCATCACCGATGAACTTACGTGCACACCAAACAGCGTGACCTAATCCTTTTGGTTCTTTTTGACGGATATAATGAATATCTACCATTTTTGAAGAAGCCTGTACTTTTTCAAGTAACTCATACTTTTTCTTTTCTAATAAGTTTTGCTCTAACTCAAATGCATTATCAAAATGATCTTCAATAGAGCGCTTTGTTTTACCAGTAACGATAATAATATCTTCGATTCCTGATTTTATTGCTTCTTCTACAATGTATTGGATAGTTGGTTTATCTACTATCGGTAACATTTCTTTTGGCATTGCTTTTGTAGCTGGTAAAAAACGTGTTCCTAATCCAGCTGCTGGGATTATCGCTTTTCTTACTCTTTTCATCACAAAATACCCTCTCTTCTGTCAGAATAAATAACGATTATTTCCTTACATAGAATAAAAGGGAGGTTTCACTCCCTTTTATTCCCTACTACTTAAAATTACTTTATATTATAAACGATTCATAATATCTTCTTTAATAGTAAGTAACTTTTGTTCACTATTTTGTAAAGAATTATCTTGAACACCGAAGTAGAACTTAATCTTCGGTTCAGTTCCAGATGGACGTAGGCAGAACCAAGAACCATCTTCTAATTGATATTTTAACACATTTGATTTCGGTAAGTGAATCTCTTCTTTATGTCCATCTTGTAAAGATGTAACGATGCTCGCTTTATAGTCTTCAACTGCTACAACTGTTAAGCCCGCTACTTCTTTCGGAGGATTTTTACGGAATGTTGCCATCATTTCTTGGATTTGTTCCGCTCCATCTTTTCCTTTTAGTGTTAACGATACAAGATCTTCACGGAAGAAACCGTACTTCTCAAATACTTCTAATAGACCATCGTATAACGTTTTACCTTGTGATTTGTAGTATGCAGCTACTTCACATGCAAATAGAACAGATTGTACTGCATCTTTATCACGGCAGAATGGACGAATTAAATAACCATAGCTTTCCTCATAACCGAATTGGAATTCGTATTGTCCACTTTCTTCATACTGTTTAATTTTCTCACCAATAAATTTAAATCCAGTTAACGTATCAACTGTATCTAAACCGTATGCTTTCGCGATTGTACGGCCAATTTCAGACGTTACGATTGTTTTTAATACAACACCGTTCTCTGGAAGCGTTCCGTTTTCTTTCTTTTGAGATAATAAGTAATCAAGCATTAATGCACCTGTTTGGTTACCAGTTAATACTTGGAACTCACCATCGTGATTACGAACTGCTACGCCAAGGCGGTCTGCGTCAGGATCTGTTGCGATTAACACATCTGCGCCTACCTTCTCACCGTCACGAATTGCATACTCAAACGCTGCATGCTCTTCTGGGTTTGGTGATTTCACTGTAGAGAAGTTCGGATCTGGTAACTCTTGCTCTTTTACAACTGTTACATCTGTAAATCCAACTTCTTCTAAACCACGGCGTACAGAAATATTTGATGTTCCGTGTAGTGGTGTAAAGACGATCTTTAAGTCTTTCCCAACCTTTTGTACCATTTCTTTATTAATAATGACATTGTTCAATTCTGCTGCATACGCATCATCTACTTCTTGTCCAATAATATGTAATAAACCGTCAGCTTTTAATTGCTCCACATCAGCAACCTCAACTGTTAATTCATCTTCTACTTCGTTTACGTAGCTAATTAATTCATCAGCTTCTTTTGGAGGCAACTGCCCACCATCTTCACCGTATACTTTATAACCGTTATACTCAGGCGGATTATGGCTTGCCGTAAGAACGATTCCACTCACTGTATGTAAATGACGAACTGCGAAAGAAAGCACTGGCGTTGGACGTAAGCTTTCAAACACATATGTTGTAATACCATGCGCACCAAGTGTAGCAGCTACTTCCATTGCGAACTCAGGTGATTTATGACGAGAATCATACGCTACAACAACACCACGCTTCTTCGCTTCTTCACCTAATTTTTCAATAAACTTCGCTAATCCTTGCGTTGCTTTACGAACTGTATATACGTTTAAACGGTTCGTACCAGCACCAAGTTCACCACGCATACCACCTGTACCGAATTCTAGATTTTTATAAAAACTGTCCTCGATTTTCTTCTCATCTTGCTTCATGTTTTCTAACTGTTCTTTTAGTTCTGCGTCTAACTCTGCATATGAAAGCCAGCGACTAAATTCTTGTTTCCAGTTCATCCTTCTATCTCCCCTCGCTTGTCATACCTTTATTATATGAAAAAAACAACCTGTATCTCAATATTTTTTACAATCTAACAGGATTTTACTAGGAATATTTGTATACACTATGGTTAAATACTCCACTAAAGGGAATGAGGGTTATGCAGGAATGGGGCTTGTCAGAAGAACTTAAAATACAAACAAAGCAAATGATTGAAATTGCCGAAAAAGAATTATCAATTATGAGGCAAGCAATTGATAAAGAAGATGAATGTATTTTGTGTAAGATGGAAGATATTCATCATATGTTAGCAAATGTACAAACACTGGCAGCTACATACTATATTCAAGCGTATTTATCACCTTATACGGAAAGCTCACAGTTCATTACAACAGCTGTCCAACATTTAAGCGCCAGAAAACACGGTGCTCTTATTGTTGTGGAACGAAACGAGACACTTGAATCTTGTATTCAAACTGGAACAACGTTAAACGCTCATTTAACCGCACCACTGCTCGAATCAATTTTTTATCCAGGTAACCCTCTTCATGACGGAGCCGTTCTCGTTAAAAATAATCATATTGTTTCAGCTGCTAATATTCTTCCACTAACAAAAAGTACAGAAGTTGATCCAGAGCTAGGAACACGTCACAGAGCTGCAATTGGGTTATCAGAAAAAAGCGATGCACTTATTTTAGTTGTCTCTGAAGAAACGGGTCGCACTTCATTTGCTTTAAACGGTACTTTATATACAATTTCTTTATAAAGTGAAACTATAGTTTACGGGCAGTTCATGTGGGATAAGACATCCATAGTCATACCAATAAAAAAGGCTGTTCCAAAATGTAGGAACAGCCTTCTCTTATTATCTTATTCTTCTCCGAAACGTTCAACAAGTGTTGCAAGTGTACGTACCATTGCACCTGTTGCTCCAGCTGGTCCTAAATCATGCGCTCCTGATGTTTCAGATGTTCCAGCGATGTCTAGGTGTACCCAAGGTGTGTCTTCAGCGAATTCACCTAGGAATGTACCTGCCATAACCGCATGTCCTTCACGGCCTGGTGAGTTATTTAAATCAGCAAACTTACTGTTTCTCACGCGTTCTTTATCACGATCAAAAATTGGTAATTGCCAAATTGATTCATCTGTTTCCATAGATGCCTCTAGCACTTGCTCAAACAGCTCTTCATTGTTTGTCATTGCGCCTGTCGTATGATTTCCAAGTGCAACAATTACACCGCCTGTTAATGTCGCAACATCAACAAGGTAGTTTGCACCTAATTTTTTCGCATACGTAATACCGTCAGCTAATGCTAAGCGACCTTCTGCATCTGTATTTAATACTTCAATTGTTTTTCCGCTCATAGATGTGATTACATCGTCTGGCTTAAATGCTGTACCACTTACAACGTTATCCGTTGATGGAATAACAGCGATCACATTTTGCTCAGGGCGAAGTTCACCGATAATTTCCATCGCACCTAATACAGCAGCTGCACCGCCCATATCACCTTTCATACCGACCATGCCTTCACGTGGTTTTAAAGAATACCCGCCTGTATCGTATGTGATTCCTTTTCCAACGAATCCAATAACATCTGTCCACTCTTCTTTTCCTTTATAAATAAGAGCGATCATTTTTGGTGGCTCTACACTACCTTGGTTTACTGCAAGCAATGCACCCATACCAAGCTCTTCCATCTCTTCTTTCTCAAGAACTTTATAATCCATATCATACTTCTCCGCTAACTCAACAGCATACTCAGCAAGCTTTGTCGCTGTTAATACGTTTGGCGGCATATTTACAAGTGTACGAGCTGAATTTGTTGCACGTCCATGTACGTAGCCAACTGTTAATGCAGCTTCAATTTCCTGTGCATCTTCCGCTGTAATAGCCGTAAACTTCTCTAACTCTACACGATCCTTTTTATCTGATTTATACGTTTGTAATTCATATGTACCAAGGCCTTGTACTTCTGCTGCAATATGAGCTACATCAATCGCATCTAACTTCTCTGTTACGAAAGAATCAAGTAAGATTGCTGCATCTTGTACTTTTGCTACTTGTAACGTTTTAAACGCCTTACCAAGGGCCACACGTAATGTTTCTGTTGTATAAGATTCCTTCTTACCTAAACCAACGAAATAATAACGTTTCACATTTGTTTTTCCTAAACTATGTACTTTTGAAATAGCTTTCTTCTTAGTAGAAAGTTCTTTCTCTTCTAATAAAACTTGTAATTGTCCTTCAAACGCTTTGTCCAATTCTTGTACAAAACTACTCGTTTTCTCTTCTTCAAATAAGGCAACAATCACCGCTTCATGGCTTGCTAATTCTTTTTGTACTTGAAACATGTTCAGACCCCCTAAATTTCTCTATTCTTCCTTTATTATAACTTTATTTTCGATAAAATGCGACAATTCTAACTTCTGTCATATCCTATATACTCCATATTTCTTCTAATATAAAATAAAAAAGTCTAGCGTAATTACCACTAGACTATCTTTGTTTTAAATATTGGCCGCGAAACACTTGCATCGTTTCGTCTTGATTTAACATCGTTAACTCTTCTTCTGTAAACTTACCATTACCTACCTTAACTACATACACATTTACTTTTTTCTTACCCCATTGGCTATAAACATCTTTCACCGTATCATAATACAGATCAAGACGGTTTCCTTTTATTGCACCGCCCTTATCAGCCACTACACCATACCCATAACCTGGTACGAATAGAATTGTTCCAATTGGGAATACGCGTAAGTCCGCAGCAATCGTGGAATATAAATCCCTTTTCACCTTAACACCTGAATATGTAATACCATACTCCGGATGTCCCGGCCTCTTACCCGTCGACTCAATCCCCGACGTATAACCTGTTGCAGTCATTTCAATTGAACGATATTTAGACCAGTCGTTTGCCTGCTCTAAAGCATTTATCACTTCTTTACTCGGAGCAACATTTCTCTTAACTTCTGCTGCATGTACTTCTTTTGCACTCGTTCCCTCATATTTCTTTACAATCTCTACTAAAGAAACTCCTGTGAAAGCATTCCATGTTATGCATAATGCGGATACAAGTAAACAAGTCATCATAATGCGAATACAATATCGTTTTAACATTTTTATATTCCACACTCCTTCATCGTTAATCATTCCCTATACAATGAAGGAATATGCAAAAAAATAATCTCCAAATGAATTGGAGATTAAAACATTTGATATCCGCTTTTTCGAAGTTTCTTAATTACGATTCCTGCCAAAGCAGCACCTACTAACCCAGTAGATAAAATAAACACATCTGCTTGTCCTAAATGCGATACACTTGTCCCAAATGAAGAGAATGTTTCTTTTGGCTTTGAAAAGTAATCCCACACACTCGCCTTATTAATAATAAGTATACAAACAATCGGATACACAATAACCATTACCCATGTCGCTCGCAATATCATGTTGAGTAAAAATCCAATTCCAAAAAACAAAATAAAAAATAACATCATTGAAATAAGTAGTACCGGTATACTCACTCTTTCTCCCTCTCCTTCTCATGCGCCGTAAATACGTGATAGGCCGTATAACCAAATTGCTCTCCAGGATTTAATGTTTTGTCCATTTCAAGATGGAATTCTGATTTTCTTTCTAACAAATATGTAATAAGTACAGACGTATTTGGATCGTCTGCAATCGTATCTGGATGTAGAAACGCTACGTCAGACAATTCCTTCTCCTGTACAATAATATTTTCTCCTTCAGGTTCCAAAAGGAAAATAATCATATTATCACTAATTTCATTGCGAATCACGCCCGATCGAACGCCAATGATTCCCTTCACATGAGCGACAATGCCTGTCTCTTCTAACACTTCACGTTTCACAGCTTCATCAACCGTCTCACCTTCATTTACAAAACCAGCCGGTAAAGACCATTTCCCCTTTAAACCACTGTATTTCTTCTTAACAAATAGCCACCTGCCATCTTTTGTAGCTACTAGGCCACTAACAGCTAACCATACTTTCCCTCGCTTCTCCATGATGTAATACCCTCCTCTACTAGAACGGACAGAATATTCTTTCTTTTTTTATATATATTATACTATATTTTTAAAATGAAAAAAGCAGAAACAGCTCTTAGCCGTTTCTGCTTTTCTCTACTATATATTAAAAGAACTTTAATTTACCTTTTTTAAGAACTAATAAAGGTCCACCTAATAAGAATAGGTAACGGTTATCGATAACTTTCTTCATGAAAGAAGCTTTCCAACCTGTTAACTTTTTGCCCATAACAACGCCCATTGCATCGTCATGACCTAAAGAACATACAGATCCTTTATTATCGAATGCGAATGTTTTCATTTCGCCTTTGCCACGAACTAACACAGTTAAGTTGTGTGCAATATTGTAACCTTGTTGAATTGCGATTTGTGCTGTTGGTGGGTATGGACGGTTAATTTCTTCGTTAATGATTAACGCTGCGTCACCAACCATGAATACATCTTCGTATCCTGGAGCGTGCATGTACTCATCAACTTTTACACGTCCGCGCATTGCTTCAAAGCCAGACTCTTCCACAATACCGTTACCACGAACACCTGCAGCCCAAACTACTGTTTCAGACTTAATTAATTCAGTATCATCGCCATTTGCAACGATAATACCTTCTTCAGTTGCTTCTTTAATTGCTGTACCGATGCGGAATTCTACGCCTTTTTTCTCAAGTTGTTTTACAGCGTATTCTACTAATGCTGGATCGAAACCTGGAAGTGCTGTTGGAGCAGCTTCTACACAGATGATACGTGCTTTTTCACGTGGTACATTGTACTGTTTGCAAAGTTCAGGAACACGGTTTGCAAGCTCACCTACGTATTCGATACCAGTAAATCCAGCACCACCAACAACGATTGTTATTAACTCATCGCGTTGTTCAGTTGCATATTTAGCGAAACTAGCTTCCATATGCTCACGAATTTGACGAGTTGCATTAATGTTAGCGATTGAGAATGCGTGCTCTTTTAATCCTGTAATACCGAATGTTTCTGATTCGAAACCAAGACCGATTACTAAGTAGTCATACTCTAACTCGCCGTCTTTTAAGATAATGCGTTTTTCAGCAGCTTTAATTTCTACTACTGTATCTTGTACAAAGTTCACTTTATTTGTATCGATAACGTCTTGAATATCTAGACAGATTTTTTCATCTTGTAATGTACCAGCTGCGCTCTCATGTAACCAAGTCGCTTGGTAGTGATAGCTGTTGTTGTTTACTAACGTAATTTCAGCTTCATTTACAGATAATGCTTTTTGCAGACGAACAGTCGTAATCATCCCGCCATAACCTGCACCTAAAACTACGATTTTTGGAGTCTTCACCAAATCACAACCCTTTTCTTTATATAATAGTAATGAAAAATAATACCAAGTACTAAAAACTCTATTTGTCAAGAATGTGGAATTTATCACATTCTATATCATAACAAAACGCAGTCAAAAAATCGTACGAATTTTGTCATAGAAATTTAACATAATACTTCCCTATATTAGTCGGTTTTATTCCAGAATTCAAGCGTCTGGAGAATTATCAATATTTTAAAATAACATAGCGTTTTCAAGGGTTTTTCAGCCTTTTTTTCATGTATTTTCCTTTCTCCATATTTTATACAATTTAAAAAGCATCTATGCGAAAACTTACACACAATTCAGTCGTTTTCAGAAGTATTCTGAACTCAAATATGCTATCATTTATTTGAAAGTGGCATCATTTGCAGGATTTTCATGTACATATGAACAATATATGAAATCAATATCAAAATTCCATCTATAGGGGGAATGAAAGTGGCAGAAAATCAAAAAGTTTATGACATAACAATTATTGGTGGTGGTCCAACAGGGCTGTTCACAGCATTTTATGGCGGTATGAGACAAGCTAGTGTAAAAATCATTGAAAGCTTACCTCAGCTTGGAGGACAATTATCCGCACTCTACCCTGAAAAATACATTTATGATGTAGCTGGATTTCCAAAAGTGCGCGCACAAGAATTAGTTGATAACTTAAAAGAGCAAATGAAGAAATTCGACCCAACCGTTTGTTTAGAAGAAGCTGTTGATACGCTTGAGAAACAAGCTGACGGTATATTTAAACTTGTTACGAATAAGCAAACTCACTATTCTAAATCAGTTATTATTACTGCTGGCAATGGTGCTTTCCAACCACGTCGCTTAGAATTAGAAGGTACAGCTAAGTATGAAAAGAAAAACTTACATTATTTCGTTGATGATATGAATAAATTTGCTGGTAAGCGCGTCGTAGTATTTGGCGGCGGCGACTCAGCGGTTGATTGGACAATGATGTTAGAGCCAATCGCTGACAAAGTTACCATCGTTCATCGCCGTGATAAATTCCGTGCGCATGAACATAGCGTAGAAAGCTTAATGAATTCTCGTGCAGAAGTAAGCACACCGTACGTTCCAGTAGAACTCATTGGTGATGACAAAATTGAACAAGTCGTTCTTCAGCATGTAAAAACAGAAGAAAAAATTATCATCGATGTTGATGACGTAATTGTAAACTACGGCTTCGTTTCCTCTCTTGGTCCAATTAAAAACTGGGGCTTAGATATACAAAAAAACAGCATTCTCGTGAACTCGAAAATGGAAACAAATATTCCCGGCATTTACGCTGCTGGTGACATTTGTACATATGAAGGAAAAGTAAAACTCATTGCTTGCGGCTTCGGTGAAGCACCGACAGCAGTAAACAATGCAAAAGCTTACTTCGATCCAAACGCAAAACTTCAACCGATGCATAGCTCTAGTATGTTTTAATATAGAAATGAAAAGAACTCCTTTTACGTAAAAGGAGTTCTTTTTTATTGTGATACCGTTTTCTTCCAAAATATGTTACAATAAACAAGAACAAACGTTCTATTTAATAAGGGGGATATTTTAAAATGAAAGAACCTATTATCGTAAAAAAAGAAGCTTTCCAAGCAATCGGCGTTTCGATTACGACGACAAATGAAATAGAGGCATCTATTGAAGGAAAAATTCCACAACTTTGGAACCGCTACTTCCAAGAACAAATCATGCACCACATTCCAAATCAACAAACGAAAGAAACATTCGCTTTCTACTCAAACTACGAATCAGATGAAACGGGTACATATACCTTTACGATTGGCATGCCTGTTTCCTCATTAGAAGACGTTCCTGAAAATATGACAACTTTAACCATACCTGCTGCTACGTATGCGGTATTTACAACGAGAAAGGGACCAGTTGCTGAAGTTGTTTGCGAAGCTTGGGAATATATTTGGAAATGGTCAAAGGAAAACAAACGTGCTTTTACAACAGACTTTGAGCTTTATGATGAAAGAGCTTTAGATCCAACCAACGTACAATTGGATATTTATATTGCATTAGCCTGAACGACAAAAAAGAAGATACCCTTTGGTATCTTCTTTTTTGTCGTTAAATAGCCACTGTGCAAATTCATTATTATTGTCTACAATGAGAAAGTGCAGTATAGAAATATTAGAAACTGTATAAAACGATTGTTAACAGGTTTTTTAGTTTAAATTTGTCACATAGAAAGGAAGCAATATGGAGGAACTACAACAAAATAAATCTGCTTTAGAAGGAAGCGGAAAACCGTTATTAAAAAATACGAATTTCCTTTTTCTTTGGGCAGCTACTCTTTTTTCAAGTTTTGCTTTAGCCTTTTTTACTTTTTCACAAACGTGGTACATAGCAAAAACATTAAACCTTGAAGCTTCACTCGGTGTTGTTTTCGTAGCTCTTAGTGTTCCAAGGCTTATTTTTATGATTATCGGCGGCGCTGTAGCTGATAAATTCCCGAAAAAAAATATTATGTTTTATTCTAATATTATTCGCGCTATTCTCGTTGCAACCATTCTCACATGGTTCATCGTAGGTGATGTAACACTATATACATTTGCTTTATTCGCCTTATTCTTTGGACTTGCTGATGCTTTTTTCTGGTCAGCTGACGGATCTATCTTACCTGAACTTGTAGAAAAAAACCGTTTAACACAAGCAAACTCACTTACACAAATGACAAACCAAGCATCGGTCATCTTAGGCCCTGTACTTGGCGGCATTCTTATCAAATTTACGAACTATGAAACGATCTTTTCGATCACAATTTTATTACTAATCATCGCAGCCATACTCGTTCAAAAAATACAATTTACGATGCCAGAGCAGCAAAATACAGACAAAGGCATGTTTACTTCTATTAAAGAAGGAATTTTATACGTAAAGGAATCACCATTCCTTTCAACTTTCCTTCTTTGTAGCGCCTTTTTAAATTTATTTTTAATCGGTCCGATGCAAGTCGGTTTCCCGCTTTTCGTTAAAAATGTTCTGCACGGTGATTCGCTTCAGTTTAGTTACTTAGAAGCATCTGTCGGCGGCGGAATGGCAATAGGCGCTGTCATTGTCGGTTTAAAAAATATTAATCGTAGACGCGGTCTATTTTGCATTATTATGATGCTGTTGTCTGGTGTATTCTTCTTATCCATCAACTTTAGCACCGTACTTTGGCAAGCATTATTAGCTGGCATGTTTTACGGTATTACAATTGCAATGGCTATCGTTCCGCTTATGGCAATGATTCAATCGACAGTAAAAGAAGAGATGATGGGACGCGTAATGAGTCTACTTATGCTATCATCAATGGGCTTTATCCCGCTTTCTTATGCATTCACATCTATCGCACTTGCAATAGGAATTCCAATCGTAACCGTTATGAAAAGCGGTGCAATCGCCGTTATCGTCTTCGTACTATTTGTAGCGATTCGTGTTCCAGTTGTAAGAAAGTTTGATTAACTACTTGGTGTAGCTTTTGAAAAAAGTCTGATTATTTATAATAAAGATCGATAATTTATAATAAAGTTTGATTAAAAATCCTGTGTTGATATGCAGGATTTTTTCTTGTTCCACAAACGAGCCATTTTCTTGAGTAACACTTTAATGAAAATAATTATGGAGCAAAAAAATTGTGAAGATTTTCCCTTAAACTAAAGGGTTGTAAAGGGGGAAATCTAAATGGTTGAAAATGCTCAAACAAACAGTAATTCGGTAATTTCTTTAAACCTTGGTATTATTTAGATCCTAATACCATTTATCGGTTTTTTTTGGTGGTTTAGGAGTTGTAGTTGCTAGAAAAGCGACAAAAGAAATTTTAGAAAAAAACCAAAGTGGTAGTGGATTAGCTACTTCCGGTTTAATTTGTAGTGTGGTGGGAATTATCATTCAAATCTTTTTAGTACTCAGTATTCTCGTTTTCTATTCTTTAAGAATTGTAGGATATCTTATTAAACTAAAGGGCCAGTCCTGCCATGGTTTGGGCGTTCAAAGCGTCGCAAACCATGAATAGGATTGGCTTACTATGGGGAGTAGTTTAATGTTTTATTAATAATTCCTATTTTTTGCCACATGAAGAAATTCCTTAACCGCAGGAGAAGCATTTGCAATTGATTGACAGGCAAGTGCTACTTCACGGCTGTTTTCAATATTTAGTTTGCTGATTTTTATGTTTTGCTGTGTCTTTAAAAATAATTCTGGACCTATCGTAACGCCAAGTCCTTCCTGTACCATATTAGCGATGGTTGTACAGTCGTGTACTTCAAAAAGAATAGATGGTTTAATTTGCGCTTCTGCAAATAATTCCTCAACATGTGATTGGTACATCCCTGTTGGCATAATAAAGGATTCATACATTAAATCATTCATTTCTACTATTTCTTTAGAATGAAATTGATGATCAGGGTGATAAGCGACTACCATCTTGTCTTTAATCAAAGGAACCAAATCGAAATTTGGGTTTGATTTTCCTTTTACTACAAATCCAATGTCAATAATGCCTGAACCTAACCATTCCGTAATCTCTTCATAGGTTCCTTCGTAAAATTTAAATTCTATTTTAGGATGCTTTTTCCGGAATTTTGCAAGTAATTTAGGCAATAAGCAGGAAGAAGCACTTGCAAAAGTGCCGATACGAATAATACCTGTTTCCAAGCTTGTCATAAGCGCAATTTCTTGATTAATGACTTCCACTCTTTTCAATATTTCTCTAATATGCGGCAGAATTTTTTGTCCTATATCTGTAAGTGTTATTCCTTTTTTTCGATCACGAATTAATAAAGAAACTCCCCATTCAGATTCTAAACTCGCAACTGCATGACTCACGGCAGATTGGGTCATATTTAATGTTTCAGCAGTTTCTGTAAAGCTTCCTAGCTCAACCACTTTTGCAATGATTTCGTAGCGCACAATAGTCATGAGTAATTACTCATCTCCTTTATTAAAAACATCAATTTTACTTATGTTAACATGGAACATAAAATAAAAACAGTAGTTCAAATATAAGGAGATGTACAAATTGAAAAATAATATGAATCAACTAATCATCATACTTTTAGCTTTAGGGGCTTTTGTAACAGGAACAGCAGAGTTTGTTGTTTCTGGAATTTTAGAACTGATTTCTTTTGAATTAGATATTTCAATTTCAATGGCTGGTCAGTTGATTACGATTTATTCTTTATCTTATGCTATTGGAGCTTTGATCTTGGTCATGCTAACGTCTAAATTGGATCGTAAAAAAGTACTTTTATATGCTATCTCTATATTTATTCTAGGGAATCTAGTTGCATTTTTTAGCTATAATTTTGTCTTTCTTATGTTATCTAGAGTCATTATGGCGATGAGTGGAGGGTTATACATTGTTGTTGCCACCAATTATGCTGCGCAAATTGCAGTTCCAGAAAAAAGAGGTAGTGCTATGGCAACAGTCATTACAGGTTTCACTGTTTCATTAGTACTTGGAGTACCTATCGGAACATTTTTAGCTGGACATTTTGATTGGCACTATATTTTCTTAATTATTGCGCTTGGCACAGTTTTTTTAATAATAGGACTTTACAAATTATTACCATCAATAAAAGGAAACCAACCGCTGCCATTTACACAACAGCTACAAATTATGAAAGATAAACGAGTCCTTACTGGTTTAATGACAACGATCTTTTGGATTTTAGGATATACGATGGTGTTCGCCTACATTGCTCCATTATTAAGTCATACTGCTGGTTTTTCTATAGAAATGACAAGTATCGCTTTATTTGTTTTAGGCACTTTTGCTTTTATTGGCTCACGCTTTGGAGGATATGCGGTAGACAGATGGGGACCTAATCGAACGATTTCATTAAGTTTATGTGTTCATATCATCTCTTTATTTGTACTAACATTTACACAGTATAGGGCAGTCGGTGTATTTGTCACACTAGCTTGTTGGGGAGTAGCAACTTGGACAACGACACCAGCAAAGCAGTTTTATCTGATTTCACTAAAACCACAATCCTCTGAAACCGTACTCAGTTTTAATACCGCCTTAATGAATGTTGGAATGATGCTAGGTTCTGCATTAGGAGGAATCATTATTCAGTATACAAATATAGTGAATTTAAGCTGGATTGGAGGATTATTCGGTATACTTGCACTTATTTTTATCAGATATTCTTTCTATTTAAATAGAAATTTTATGAAGAATCACCAATTTTAAGGATAAAAATACTTTCCAATACCAGCATTTCAAAAACTTGTTGAAGGTTTTGAAAGTGGAAATCATCACCCACCTTTGCAGTTGTGAAGGGAGAGGAAATGTATATTAGAACGAACGTACCGAATATCAAGTTCGCTGTGCATTTAACGGCTTTTGTATTGAAGAAGAGAACAAGGAAACTTTCATTAGAGTATGACTAATGAGTATAGGATTTGATAAATATTTTAGTTATTCCATTAAAGTGCGCGATTGTGGAAGATCACAGGCATAAAATAATCAAACTTTTTTATAAAAGATCTATACTAATTCACAAGAGAAGAATCCGTTTTGATCAATCTTTTTTCAAAACGGATTCCTTTTATTTAACGTAAAATACGAGTTTGAAAGGTAATTTTGATCAAACACTATTTTAAAGCCACACTCGGAGTCATGTGTTATACGCATGGCTCCTTTTTAAACGGATCAAATAACGATATCCCCTTACTTCTTCTCACAGCTGCTCCCCATTCTAATCCAACCTCTAAAAATAAATCTCGCACTGTACTATATAAAAGTGCCTTAACATTTTTACGGATTTCCCCGTATTTATACGCTCTCATGACACTCTTCACTCGCCAGATGAAATTTCCATACACTTCTTCATCAGCTAATATTTGCTCCAGTAAAACACCTTGTTCTAATAATCCGCTCTTTTTATACGCAAGTTCCACCTTACTCCAAAATATATTAATCTTCTTCGGATTACTCGTCATCGGCAGAAGTGCGTATATAAAAGGCTTCGGTATATCATGGCGACAATACGTCTCATCAAGCTCGTACGTTACTTTTCTATTCTCTTTTATTTGTGGAATGTTTTTAGAAAGAATTGTTTCCCCCTCATATTTTTGCTCATTTTTACTACAGCCAGCTGCACAGTCCCCACTTTCACATGCGGACATTTTCATACGGTCATCCATGCGGTCAATTGCAGATGTAAGAAATACATATAAGTTCGCACTATATCCGCCGCGTTTATGTCTTTCTTTTGTCGCAACACGTTTTATAATTCCTAGTTCCTCTAACTTTGCAATGGAACGGCGTACTGTACGAATACTTTTTCCAATATTCGTCGCAATCGTCTCCATTAACGGACAAGCAACTCCTACTGTTTTCTGTTTCTCATTCACTGCATACTTTCCTAAAAAATGAATAATAGTAGCATCCGTTTTATTTAATTGAAATCGATAATATTTCAAAACTTGCTTTTGATATGTATTAAACTCTTCTTTACTTCGAAATTCACTGTATGGTTTCATTAAGTTATATAAACTTCCCATTTTTATCACCTCACTTATAAATAAGAGGCAGGAAGAGAAATTGGCGTGACATTAAATATTTTTTATTGGAGATGAAAATATGATCGTAATTAGCGCTTGTTTAGGTGGAATCGCTTGCCGGTATGATGGAAATGACAATCTCGTTTCAAAAATAGAGGAGCTTCTGCAACAAGAAGATACAGTCCTCATTTGTCCTGAAGTATTAGGGGGATTACCAACGCCTCGTCCCTCTGCCGAAATTATTGGCGGGAATGGCGATGACGTTTTAGACGGAAAAGCAAAGGTAATGACAAAAGATGGTGAGGATGTCACAGAAGCTTTCGTAAACGGTGCTTATAAAGCATTAGAACAAATGAAAGATTTACATCCAGAATATATTATTTTAAAAGAACGCAGCCCATCTTGTGGTAGTTCTACAATTTACACCGGAGAATTTAACGGCAATAAACAAACTGGTTATGGGGTAACAACTGCTTTATTTAAAAGACATGGCTTTAAAGTCATTTCAGAAGAGGATTTTGAGAATCAAAAAAGGAATTGACCCTGTTCGTCAATTCCTTTTTATCTGTCTTATTTCACACTTAACTTTTCTTTCACTTTCGCAGGAAGCTCGTCTTTCTTCACTTCTTCCCAAGCTGTTACACCTTTTTTATCTGAATTGTATATACGTAAGAATGCATCTTTACGAAGATTTTTTTGAGCTGTGAATTCTAATTCTTTTTCTTTTTCTTTTCCGTCTTTATCGAATCCTTTTAATTTATACTCGAAATATTTATGTGGCTCTCCGTTATCAAACTTCTCATTTTTTTCAATTCCATCAGCTGTAACTTGAACGTAATACTCATCTTTTCCTAAACGATTAATATCACAACCAACTAAAAGGCTTGCGAATACAACTAAAATACTAAACAGTGCAATATATCTTTTCATTTCCTTCACCTCATGTTTTTTTCTTATATTGTTATCTTAATGCCCAGAGCTTAAAGAAGAAATTCAAAAACATGACATGAACATTACACTTTTGTAAGATAATAATTATTTCTTCACTTTAGAAATCGTCATCCCGTCACCAATTAGAATAAGTACAGATTCTAAATTTGGATGAGTTGCTACTACTCCGGCAAACTTCTTCATACACATAAACCAACTTCTAATCATGTAAAAGACAGAAATTAGAAGAAAAATAATAATTCCTTATTCAACTAACGGTTTCATTTTCAATATGTAAAAAGGGATTTCTAAATGATGAAGTGAATATGTATTTATTATTTTCTAACTTTTGAGCGAAAGTGTTTTTACATAAGTTTCGCTATGTCCTAATTTAAAGTTTTCGAGGGGAGAAATAATATGAATCCTATTTTATTAGATGTTCCGTTACAAATAGAAACAGATAGACTCATTCTTCGAGCGCCACTTGAAGCTGGTGAAGGGAATGTAGTACATGAAGCTATTAAAGATTCAATTCGTGAATTAAAGCAGTGGTTGTCTTTATTCCAGTCCATTCCTACTGTTGAAGAAACAGAAATTCTCTTGAGAAATGCGCATATAGATTTTTTGAAAAGAGAAAGCTTTCGCTACCTTATCTACCATAAGGAGACGAATGATTTTATTGGGACTGCAAGCCTTCACCGAATTGATTGGAATATTTCTAAATGTGAAATTGGATACTGGATTAACACGCAATTCAGTGGCAGTGGATATATGACAGAAACAGTAAGTGCATTAACAAACCTTGGATTTCAGTTATTTAAATTTAGAAGGATTGAAATACGATGTGAATGTAATAACACGAAAAGTCGTGCGATCCCTGAAAAATTAGGTTTTGAGCTTGAAGGGGTATTACGTAATGAAGATTTTTCAGCTGACGGCAAACAACTAACTGATACTTGCATCTATGCAAAGATAAAGTAAAACTTTAATCAACCCTTACTAATTGGACTTTTATGGCAAAAGAAAAGACCTCCCTAACGATTATATTCCATCGCTAAAAAGGTCTTTTTCTATTTCGGCTAAAAACTTAGCACTCTTCTGGCTTACCAGCATTCGATGCTGTACGGAAAGATGATCCACATCCGCATGATGCGATTGCGTTTGGATTATCAATTGTGAATCCGCCGCCAAGCATAGATTGTTTATAGTCAACTTTTACTCCTTTAACAATCGGAGCACTTTCTTTATCGATAACAAATTCAACACCGAAAAATTCAAGAACTGTGTCGTCTTCTTTTGGTTCTACTTCAAATCCTAAGCCGTAAGAAAGACCACTACATCCGCCGCCGTGTACAGCAAGGCGCACGTACTTCTCTCCATCTTCAGCATCTTTTAACATATCTTTAATTTGAAAAGCTGCTTGTTCTGTTACTTCAATCATGAAATACACCATCCTTTCTGTTCTCATTCTATTATACATCTTTACGCTTCTATCTTGTACTCATACACTCCGCGGCAAATTACTTCCGCTGGTCCTTTCATTAACACATTGCCTTCTTCTGTCCATGCAATCATTAAATCGCCGCCAGCTAAATGAACTGTAATTTCCTTACCACGTTCCATCTTTCCATTTAAAATAGAGGCTACAACCGCAGCACACGCTCCTGTTCCACAAGCTTGTGTTACACCAGATCCTCGTTCCCAAACGCGGAAGTTCATCTCTTCTTCATTCAAAATCTCGATGAATTCAACATTTACTCGTTCTGGGAACATTTCATGTGTCTCAAGAACTGGTCCAAGTGTTGTAAGAGGTGCTTGTTCTACATCATCAACAAAAATAACTGCATGCGGATTCCCCATTGAAACGGCTGTAAATGCATAACGATGATTATTGTATAAGAAGTTTTCACGAATAAATGGCGTTTCACTTTCGCCAAGCATCGGTATTTCTGCACGTGTTAAACGCGGTGCTCCCATATCGATTTTCGCTAACGTAACTTTCCCTTCTTCTACCGTTACTTCCGCCGTTACAATGCCAGCTAACGTTTCAATTGTGAAAACTGTATCTTCTACTAGTTTATGCTCATACGCATATTTCGCTACGCAGCGTAAACCGTTACCACAGCTCTCTCCTTCTGACCCATCATTATTAAACATGCGCATTTTCACCGGCGCTACGTCAGATGGACAAATTAAAATCATTCCATCTGCCCCAATACCAGTATTAATATTTGAAACCTTTTCCGCCACAAGAGCTAAATCTTCTTCAGGAATTTGTTCTTCAAACATATTTACATATATATAACTATTGCCAAGACCATGCATTTTTGTAAAAGAAAATTGGCTCATTTGCATTCACTCCAAAAATAATTTGTTATTTTAAGTATAAAATGCACGCTTTTAGAACACAATATGAATGTCCCCCGTTTCTCATATTTGACAACATTTGGCGATGAGCCATTCTTGCGCAAATTGTGTAAGAAACAAGCCCTTCTAAAAGGGCCTTTTTTTATTTATATACAATTTTATCTTCCCCTGCGGAATAAAATTTTATCTAATGGAAAAAGAAAAAGGTGCTGCTGATTGCAACACCTTAAAACATTGGATTTTCATCCAAATACTCATATACATTATTAACAAGTTCTTCTACTGTAGCACCTTGTACGACTTCACCATTTACAAGAGCAAATGGTCCTTCAAAACAAATACCACAATATCCTAAACAACCATACTCCATTACATCTAAATTCGGATCTTTTTCTAATTTCTCTAAAGCTGCTTGTGAACCACTCGCAAGGTTACCTACACAAAATTCAATTAATGGTTTAATCAAAATTCTCCCCCCTGTACTACAAAACAAATTACTTTCTGACTTTATCTATAAGAAGAAAACTAAGTTTTCTCTTGTTGTTTTCGTTATACATTCTAAACTATTTAGTTACTTCACTATTTCACTTCAAAGTAGATGGTTTTATTTTATATAACATGCTATTCATAATGAAATAGTAACTAAAAAATGAAAACAGTTTACTTTACTTTTCTTCTTATTGTACAACAGAGTATTCATTCATGCATTGTTATTTGTTCACAAATTCGATATAATTTGATTGAGTAAAGTCGAAATATTTTATTAATATAAAATTGTGTGATTAGGGGATATTTCAACAGAAAAGGGGTAATCCATCATGAAACACCTCGTAATACTAGGTGGCGGCTACGGTGGAATGAGAATTCTGCAAAGGCTACTTCCAAGCAACCAACTTCCGGATGATGTACAAGTGACATTAATCGACAAAGTACCATACCATTGTTTCAAAACTGAATATTATGCATTAGTAGCGGGTACAATTTCAGAAACGCATATTCGCATACCGTTTCCTGAGCATCCACGCCTTAATATTCAATACGGCACAATAACAAATATTGATCTCGAAGAAAAAGCTGTTCATCTTGATGGCGGCGAAGCAATCCAATATGATGATTTAATTATCGGACTTGGCTGTGAAGATAAATATCATAATGTTCCTGGAGCAAAGGAATATACACATAGCCTACAATCGATTGAACAAACACGTAAGACATATGAACAATTAAATAGCCTAGAACCAAATGCAACAGTTGCTGTTGTTGGTGCTGGCTTAAGTGGCGTTGAAGTAGCAAGCGAACTTCGTGAAAGCCGTTCTGATTTAAAAATCTATTTATTTGATCGAAAAGATAGAATTTTATTCCCATATCCAGAGAAATTAAGTAGATATGTAGAAGAATGGTTTGTAAAGCATAAAGTTAATATTATACGAAACTCTAACATTACAAAAGTAGAACCAAATATTGTGTACAACCACGATGAGCCACTTGAATGTGATGCAATCGTCTGGACAGCTGGTATTCAAGCAAATGAAGTTGTTCGAAACCTTCCAGTTGAACAAGATGGTAGCGGACGGGTTGTTTTAACAAAATATCACAATATTCCAAATAACGAGCACGTTTACGTTGTAGGAGATTGCGCAGCACTTCCACATGCACCATCTGCACAACTTGCTGAAGGCCAAGGAGAACAAATTGTCCAAATATTATTAAAACGTTGGAATAATGAACCACTTCCTGACGAACTACCTGTAATTAAATTAAAAGGTGTTCTCGGTTCTCTTGGTAAGAAGCATGGCTTTGGTTTACTCGCAAACCAACCATTAATGGGACGTGTACCGAGATTATTAAAATCTGGTCTTCTTTGGATGTACAAATATCATAAGGGTTAATACTTAAAAGGCTGTCTACTAATTAGACAGCTTCTTTTATTAGTTAAAATATAATTATCAGACACATCTTTCTCAATATGGATCATGATTTATTTTTCATTTTTATATTAAAAACTATTGATGAACAGTGTATGCTATTTATAAGTTGCTTTATTTCCTTTAAGACCGAAGTCATTCGGTCTTATTTTTTTATGTTGTAAATACTTTTACAGGAGGTATTCCATTTCACTTATGAACTTAACGAAACTAAACAATCGAATAGAAATAAAGAAGAAAGAATTGATCTATCTCGTTGAAAAGTACGGATTCACTCATGATAAAGTGATTTCTTTCAGCCAAGAATTAGATCGTTTACTTAACTTGTTAATAAAACTCAAGACGAAGAAAAAACGTTGCTCTTTATAACCGTTTTGCAATCTTTTTTGATACGATATAACTAGAATCAGAAAGGAGCCATCTATGTTTATATTAAAAGACGTTACATATAAAGATATACTACACATCCCTTATTTACAGATTCAAAAAGAAAAAATCACATGTATTATTGGTGAGAGTGGGAGCGGAAAAAGTACATTGCTTCGCATGCTAAATGATTTACAATCTCCAACATCCGGTACAATTGAATACAACGGAAAGCTGATTTCTGATTATCCTCCTATTCAATTACGACGTGACGTAGTCATGCTTGGGCAAACCCCACCTATTTTTGATGGAACGATTAAAGACAATCTATTAATGGGACTTCGTCTTTCTGAAAAACCATTTCCAAATGATGATGCCTTGCGAAGCGCATTAACGACTGTTAGCTTAGAAAAAAATTTAGAAGACAACGCTGATTCATTATCAGGCGGGGAAAAACAACGACTTGCTTTTGCACGTATCGTACTTATGGATCCACCTGTTTATTTATTAGATGAACCAACCTCGGCACTAGATAGCGATACAGAACGCCGCGTTATGAAACAATTTACTATGCTAGCAAGAGAAAAGAAAAAAACAGTTATCTTCATCACACACTCGCAACAACTTCCAGAAGAAATTGCAGACGATATTATTGAAATTAGTAAAACAAACGGTGCAACTAGAAAGGAAGTGCTCTCAGTTGAAGGGCGTTATTGAACTCCAAATTTGGCAACTTGCCGCTGCATATATTTTTATTCTTATATTAATCGGGCTTGTGAAATTAAAAGGAATACCTCGCGAAAAACAAATCGCGCTCGCAACATTCCGTATGACCATTCAGCTCGTACTTGTTGCATATGTCCTTACATACGTATTTGAAAACAGTAATCCATTTTATACAATTGCTCTCATTACTTCTATTACTACCTTTGCAATTTTTAATATTTATAAACGAGTTAACATCCCTATGTCCAAAGAATTAAAACGAGTAGCCGCCCTTTCCATGGTTGCCGGATCAATTGGGCCACTTCTACTATTTATCTTTGTTATTATCGGACATAATCCTTGGTATGCGCCGCAATATATCGTTCCGATTACAGGAATGTTAGTTGGGAATGCCATGACTGGTGTTTCTCTCGGTGCAAATACGTTCTTAAACAATATGAAATCACAAAGAGGTCAAATTGAAGGGGCACTTATGCTTGGTGCAACACCGAAAGAAGCAACTGCTCCGCTCATACGCGACGCTTTTGACTCTGCCATTTTACCAACGATCAATTCTATGGTCGGAATGGGGATTATAAGCTTACCGGGCATGATGACCGGTCAAATCTTAGCTGGTGTATCACCATTTACAGCCATTCAATATCAAATCACAATTATACTCGGTATTTCAGGAAGTACCGCTTTCGCTGTCATTCTCTTCTTACAGCTTGGATATAAGACCTTCTTTAATAAGCGGTGTCAGTTGAAAGAGGTTGACTATAGTGCGAAGTGAATCGTAACTCTCGCTTGGTAAATGATGCACCTTTCTCGGTGAGTGAAATTATATCGACGATTTTTCGAATATATCTATCCCAATTCAAAATATATCAACGATTTTTCAAATATATCGACGATTCGACAAGGGATATCGACTTACCGACAAAAAATGACATAATAAAAAGAGGAGGCCTATACGCCTCCTCTTTTTATTTACTTACGCCTTCTTAACGAATTGTGATTTTAACTTCATTGCTCCGAAACCGTCGATTTTGCAATCGATATCGTGATCGCCATCAACTAGACGGATACTCTTTACTTTCGTACCGATCTTCACAACTGAAGAAGTTCCTTTTACTTTTAAATCTTTAATGACAGTAACAGCATCGCCGTCTTGAAGAACGTTTCCATTCGCATCTTTTACAACTTTTGCACCATCATTATTTTCAACTTCTGCTTCTTGGCCCCACTCATGAGCACATTCTGGACATACGAAAAGAACGCCATCCTCATACGTATATTCTGAATTACATTTTGGACAATTTGGTAAAGTAGCCATAAATTCATTTCCTCCGTTCATTATTTATACGTAAAAATCAAAATTGATGTTTACATCTCGATAAATAAAATTTGTATAGCATTTCTTTATACTGCCATAGTCTCACGTTATTGACAAGCCTACCTGGAATTCTCATTTTTTATTTTATTTTACAAAATTTCAATTCGTATGGTGTTTCTAAGTAAAAAAGAAGAACCTTCACAAGGTTCTCCTTTTCAAAATGAACGAGTTCTGACTAGAATCCCCAACCATTTTCTTCAATGTAAAATTGATACTCTTCTAACTCATCTTCGCTTAACTTCTTATTATTCTCATATACTTCTTGCCATTCAAAATAGTCTTCACTGAAATAAACAGCAAATTTAATTTTCACGTTTTTCTTCTCTGTATAATCATAACCAGTAAACTCTACTACATCATAATCTTGTTCTTTCTTCACAAACTTCCAAGTTGGATTATCCGTCATAATCTCTAAAGTAATACCTTCACTACTTGAACGAACGACATTTTTAATATTCGGCTCAGTTGGTAAAAGTGAGAGTCCGAACATAGCTCCACCAAATACTATCATCACTATAACCTGTAAACCAATCATGCCAGCAAAACTAGCGTTGCCCTTTGATTGTAAGTAATATGCCTTCTCATGATCAGGCGTACTTCTCCCTTATGTAGAACATGAACAGCATGCTTATAATATAAACGGTTTCCTTGCCATCCAGTAAATATCATCGTTCCTAACTGAAGAACTAAACTACATGTTAAATAAATCCCATCTGGAATATCTATAAAAGGAGTTACAACGATACTAGGTACCGCCAATAACGTAAGTATAATAAACAACTTATACATTTTACGATAAGCTAACCAAAAAGTTGGGAAGAAAAATGCCACCCAATTCCACGTATTCCCTTGCGCTGGATTTTCTACTTTGCCCCATTTAAAGTCATAATAAGCTGTATTCTTTTGAACAACTTTATGTAACTCTTGCGGGGAATTTGTTTCTTGTAAAACAGTTTCCTTCACGTACATCATCCTTTTCTTCTTTCTACATACATGTATTTTATAGAAAGAAAAAGAAGTAATCTAACAAAAAGTACATATATTTCATAAAAATGAACAGAAATCGAATATATTCCTACAATTTCCCGTTTATTATTCCATTTATAAGTATTTCAATATATTAAAATACTTATAAATGATAGGTTTAATACACTAAGTTAAACATTTTGTATATTTGATAATAAAAATGTTTCACATGAAACTATTTATATTTTGTATTACCTTGCCTCTACACAATGCGTGTAAAGCCCTTTCTACTTACTACAAAATAGGAAAGACGCCCTTTTCAAAAAGGCGTCTTTTTACAGTTGAAAATTCAATAATGAATAGAATGAATTGTTTAATACATGAATCCCAATTGGAACGAGTAAATTATTTGTTTTCTTATATGTAACTAATTCCGTGTCCATCATACCCCTCCAGTATAATTAAACCTTTTTAACCATTATATCCCAAATTAAATATAAAAAAAGACAATACAACCAATTGTATTGTCCGTTTTCTTCCCTACCATTTCCCTCTACACGTCTCAATTAAGTGCAGCAAATACCTCTTCGTCATATCTGCCCTTCTCCACCTTGAGAGCATTCGCTTTTCTTTTGGGTTCTGCCGTATTCTCACTACTTCTTTTAATAAAAGCTCCCATTCTTCCGCTGAACGTTCTAACAAATATTGCAATCCTCTATCTTTTGAAACGATTATTTTATGATCTAGTGTATATAAAATACGCCCCATCGTAACGACAGCTGATTCTACCCACTCTTCTATAAAGAATAAATATGGCTGCTTCGCCTTCCCACTCCAGTACTGTTCTACGTTGTATTTCATCGTATTTACTACATCATCCCACCTTATTTGAAACGAAAGGTCTTCTGCTTCTTTCCCGGTAACTGTAATACCTTGATTTTTCAATGTCCACCATGTGACTGCATTAATATCCCAATGTCCTATATTCGCCTTACCATCTGCACAATACACGTACTCATTCATTTCATCGTTGTATTTTCCTAAATCAGCAAGCGGAATATACATACCATCCATTCTTTTACCTAACGTACTACCACTAAGTTTCTTATGTAATTCTACAAGTTGTTGTTTTTCAGCCTCATTCACGGAATCACTTATTACCGTAACAAAATCAACATCGCTCGTTTCTACATGAAATGCACCAAGTGCGATAGACCCGTAAATATATACCCCGACTATTTTTTCATCCAAAAAAATTTCTTTTAATTCTACTGTGTACCGCTCCATTAACTGTTGTACTTCTGTTGGTAACGCATGCTTCACTCCATTTTTCACATCTATCCCTCCAATAAAAAAAGCCTTTGCAAATTCGCAAAGACTTCCTGCTTTATAAATATTTCTCGATTTCTTCGTAAACATCCTTCAAACGAGGATTTCCTTCTCCAACAATTTCTCCATTTACAAGAACGACTGGATAAAATAAATCTTCTTCCACTACTCGCTCTGCGAATGCTTTCTTATCTTCATCTTCTTGTTCTTCTTGAAAATCAATATACTCGAAATTAAATTTATTTTCTTTTCCTTCATATTTACGACCAATCGCCGCTTGTAACCACTCAAACGTTTCTGTTGAAGATGGCATTCCAACGCAGCTCGCACAAATTACTTTCGTCCCATACACTTGCACATTAACCATTTCTTCTCCCCCACTTCTTGTTTCAACAGCATATTCAGATGTCTTAGTACATAAGCACATCATTTTACAAACTTATTCCATACCCCTATACTGAAAAAACACGTTGTAAACATGATAAAAAATTTCGACAATAAAACAAGAACAGAAAAAATAGATTTTCCCCTCTATCTTGATTATAATAAAACTGATGAAAGGAGTCGATAAAAATGGAAAACCCACATATGCAAGAACAAGTACTAGAAGTATTAGATAAATTACGTCCATTCTTACTTCGCGATGGCGGAGACGTTGAGTTAGTAGACATTGAAGAAGGTATCGTAAAATTACGCCTTATGGGTGCATGCGGAAGCTGCCCAAGTTCTACAATCACACTAAAAGCTGGTATCGAGCGCGCGTTACTTGAAGAAGTACCAGGCGTTATCGAAGTAGAACAAGTATTTTAATTTAAAGCGGAAGCGGCTCGTTCAGAACAGGAGGTCATTGGAGCTCCTGACGAAGAGGCGCTTTTTGCCTCACAGGAAGGCGCGAAATGGCCGACTGTTCTAGCCGCTGGAGCTGGATATTAATCTAAAAGTGGAAGCGGCTCGTTCAAAATGTGAGGGGGATGGAGCTTCTGACATAGAGGCGCTTTTTGCCTCGGCGGAAGAAGCGAAGCCACCGAACATTTTAGCCGCTGGAGCTGGATATTATCTAGCGGCTCGTTCAAAGTCACTTGCTAAAGGAGACCAAATTTGGTCTCCTTTTTTTATTCAAATATCACTTATGCGTTAACATCATAAAACAAAATTGGAAATCCTTCTCAAAAAATGCGATAATTGATACTATATAGTGAATCGTTCACACATATAAAGTAAAAAACATAGGGGGACGACACATGCCAAAAATGGGGAACACTTTTTTAACAATTCAAGAACTAGAAAAGAAAAAAGAGTATTTATTAGACCTTTCATCCGTTATACCAACATGGAATGCGAGCTATCAATTTTTATTTAAAGAAATCCAGCAAGAATTATTGAGTAAAGTAAATGAAAAACTCGAAAAGCATCAATTCGTTTTAAATATATGTGCAGATCAACAGGTAGGGGCATAATGTATTACATACAATTGTAGTATAAAAAAAGAGACCTCAATCGGTCTCTTTTTTATTTTAAGACAGCCAATCTAATTTCCTAATCCCGAGCTTATCGACTGGTAAACGAAGTGAGCCATAAAAATGCTTCATAAATTGCTCAGAGCGGTTCACATCGTGTAAAATGGCTTCTAAGCGATCTCTATATATGCTTTTTTGTTCTTCATTTCCAGTTTGGTAATATCGTTCGACTGTTTCAAAATAGTGAAGCGGGAACAAGAGTCTTGCAAATAATAGGCGCCAACCAAATGAGGATAGTGAATAATTTCGTTCATAATCTGTAACAAATTGAACGATTGTTTGCTCCCAGTCTTTCTTTTTTTCTATCATCATATAGCGGATCAATTCTGCCATATCTCGAGTTGGGTGATCATACACCCAGTCAAAAGGAAGTTTGAGACGCTTCGTTTGATGCCATAATAAAGGTGTGAATCGTTCTTGGCAAATTGTTGCTGCATCAGTTAGTTGCGGCGTATCATCCATTTCTGTATCAACAACATATTGAATTGCATTTTCTGCAACTCCTAAGTAATACGGGAAGGATTCAATAAACAATTGATCGAATACGTCTGTAGGGTGGTTCATCACTTGTGATTGCCAAAACTTTTCTAATTGATCGAGCCTTTTTTCCCATAACGCTTTCCATTCACCAATACGGCTTAATTGCTCAACTTCTTCTGGAAAGAATGCACCTCGTTTATGGAATATAGAAAGCTCACTTCCTAATGACGTAGCATGTCGTTCTAACGCACGCATACCTTTTAATAAGCAGTAATTTTGTTCTTCTATCTCGCTTACATAGTAGCCGTGTATAGTCGGAACGAAAGTCGCTACAGTTAAATCCCCTTGCTGGTTCATATAGTCACTGAGCTTTTTCATCTCTACAAGTACTTCTTCCTCCATTTCTCCAATTGGAACAAGTACATAAATTTTGTTGCGAATCCAAAAGCTTTTATAGGGGCCAAGGGGGATTAATTCTTTAACATGCATGTGATAATGCTCATAAATATGATGAATCATCGCAGTCGCCACCTATGGTTTTTCTTTATATATATGAGCTTGTGCTCGCCTTTCATTCCTATGCACATGATAAAGCAACGAAACGTATACAAATACTAAAAAGAAAAAAAGGTGATAAACATGAAAGAATCAAATCAACTACAAGAAAGAGCATTACAACTATTACAAGAACGCGGTGTAACAATTGACGATATTGCTGAGCTTGTTCATTTTCTTCAAAAAAAATATCATCCAAATTTAGAGATGTCAGAATGCCGTTATAACGTTGAGCGTGTATTATCAAAACGTGAAGTACAAAATGCACTGATTACAGGTATCGAACTCGATGTCCTTACTGAAAAAGGAATGTTAAGTCAGCCGTTACAAGATATCGTAAAACGTGATGAAGGCTTATACGGAATTGATGAAGTGATCGCACTTTCTATCGTTAATGTGTACGGTTCTATCGGTTTCACGAACTTTGGATATATCGATAAATTAAAACCTGGTATTTTAGAATACTTAAATGATAAATCATCTGGAAAGGTGCATACATTCCTTGATGATATCGTTGGCGGAATCGCTGCCGCTGCTTCAAGCCGCTTAGCGCACAGAGCTGAGCATTCGGAATAAAATACAAAAGACCGTCAGTGTCATACTGACGGTCTTTTGTATTCCATGAGCATAAATTCTCTCCCGCGGCTTACAAAAATAGGGCCTTGTTGAAAACCTATGTGTTTATAAAGCGTAATCGCTCTTGTATTAAATGTCGCTACACTAAGTCGAAACGTTTTCGGCTTATATTCTTTAACAGCAAAGGCTATCCCAGCTTGAAAAAACATTTTCCCCAGCCCTTTCCCTGTTAACGCTGGCTTCATGCCAAGTCCGATATCAATTACATCTTCTCCACCATATAAATTTGCATCTCTTCCACCGGGCACTTGTGCATTTTCTCCAAAACAAAAATAGCCGATAAACTCCCCATTATCGTTACAACAGCCATAATACGTTCCATCTAATAATTCTTCTATTACTTCTTTCTCACCTGAAAAATCATACAAATTATAAGGTTCTTCGTACGTCCACGTATTTATCTCATTTGCTTCTTCTACCGTTAACTTATGTATATCCATCCTTCTCTCCCCTTATCAAATATTCTATATATACTCATTCATTTTTCGTGCCTCATTTCCCTCTAATTGCAATATGCAGAATTACATACGCACAGCCATTAAACAAGTGGTACAATTTATTTGAATCGCTGTTGCTACACTTCTTGATTAGAGAAAAGGCGTTAACACGGAAATTAGCGTCTTATCAACCTCAAGCAATTGGCACATTTTGTCATCTTAAAAGACACTCGAAAGAGTGTCTTTTTTTCTATATCCAACAAGGACTTACTCATTTCAAAGTATAAATACATAAAATAATGTAAATCATTACACGCATGAATCACTTTCTAAAAGTTATAAAGTAGATTCAAAATAAAAAAGCACTCTTAACTAGAGTGCTTTTTACTTTCAAACAAGGAGGCTACATATATGGATAGTACTCTCGTATTTAACTTCGGCATTGGTATTGTTATCATTTTATTCGTCTTCTTTGTTCTTTGTATGAGCGGGGTATAGCAATCTTTTATGCTGATAACTCCTTTAAAGTATCACTTAATTTAAACTTTCTTAATTGTAATGACGCAATCAATGCTGCCCCTGCTCCAAGCACCACGCTAGCTAGAGCCAGTATGACAACTTGATTATACGGAATGATAATAACCGTTAACTCTAAGCTTGATAACACAATATAGCTAAACAAAATCCCACCAAAAATGCCAATACAACCAGCTATCGCTCCAAGTAAAGTTCCCTCTAATAAAACGATCCGTCTCATTTGCTTCGGGATAGCCCCTACTGCACGAATCATACTAATTTCAGCACGTCTTTCATGTAAACTTGCGACTATCGCATTCATTAATCCTATACCAGAAATAATGAAAACAATTACAACTAACAAGCGAATTAACATCATCATTTGTGATAATAACTGCTCTTGTTCTTTCAATAAATCATAACTGTTTATAACTTCTACATTCTCTTTATTATTTGTAATTTCTTTTACTTGCTTCTTAATCGCTTCAAATGATTGATTAGAATTTGTCATAACTTGAATTGCTTCATATCCTTGCACGTGAAACTTATCGCGAGCCCATTGTTCATTTACAAAAACATCTGATCCTCTTAACCTTAATCCTTGCTCAATAATCGAAACGACTTTAATTGCTTGTTTTTCTTTTCCCTTCCCTTGTACTTCAAATGTATCATTCAACTGAAGTCCTAAATTTTTAGCTACTTCCTTTGTAATGACTCCCTCACCATCTTGTAATGGCTTATTTAAAATTTTTCCTGAAATCACTTTCGCCTTTGTTACTTTCTGGTACGCTACAATATCGTTTCCTACAACTTCCATTGAATCGTAGTTCAAATTGTTTTTTTTCATAAATTCATACCATTCTTGATTCGCTTCTTTAAAGTCATAATTCACAAGCTTCGCTGTAAAGTCAGTAGCATTCCCAACACTCGATTCCACACCATCAACTTTTCTAACCTTCTCCATCCAACTAAACGGTAATGTTTCTATCCCTTGCGACTCTACCGGAATTCTTACTACTAAGTCCGCTGGTAAATGTTTTTGTAATCCTTTTTTCATACCTTCATACATAGAATTTACATACATCGTTCCGACAAGCGCTAACATAAAACCAAATGCTAATATAGCAACTGACACAGCTGCCTTATTCCGATAACGAATTACATTCCGGCTACTAATCGTCGTTTCAATTCGTAATATCATTTGAAGTGGTTTTGCAATTACTGGTGCTATCATACGAATAAATAACGGAATCGCAAATAACAAACCGACCGCAAATAACAGCGCACCTATCGCACTTGGATTAAAACCGATATACTGCTCTAATATGTTACCCGTGAGTCCAATAACAGTACCAATGATTAGAATGCTAAGGCTAAAAGCGCTCCATCTCTTTTCTTTTTTCTCATTACTAGGAAGACCTGGCCGAAGTGCTTGAACTGGCGGAATCTTTCTAACCATGAAAGCAGGTATAATGGCCCCTATGATAGACATAACTATCCCTAATAAAAACGTAATGAGTAAAATCTCGCCTGAAATCGAGAATGATGCTTTCCCTGCTTCCTCAATATTCACCCATTTGTTAATGAATGATGCTGCAATTGTTTGCGTACCTGCTCCAAGAATAACTCCTGCTAGCGACCCAATCGCTCCGATGCATAAAGCCTCTAATAAAACGACTAATATAATTTGATTCGGGTTACTACCAAGTGCACGTAATAATGCCCATTGCTTAAATCGACTTCTGACAGATAAGAAGAAACTTCCCATTATTAAAAGGGCTACAACAAATAAGGCAATACCACCTAAACTGAAAATTAACGGCTTCATTACATTTAGTCGTTCAAATGCCTTATCAACATAAGTACGTTGATCCACCTTTATATTTTCTATCTTCTTATTTACATCAAGAGCAATCGCTCTCTTCACATTTACATCGGCTGTTTTCACTTGAACGAGATTGAATTGATTTGGTAGATTTAATTCTTTTTGAATCCACTGGATTGGAAAATAAGCCCCATGCCCCATTGCCGCCATTAACGGCGGATTTAAAATGCCGACGACTTTCACACTCTTTTCTCCATGTTGCGGGAATGGCAACTTAATCGTATCTCCTACCCGTATATTTTCACGATCTGTATATCCTTTTGTCAGTGCTACTTCAGCACCTTCTTTCGGATATCGACCTTCTAATATTTTATAAGAATGCATTTCTGGAGAATCTTGCTCAACACCCCAATAGGAAGGCTTTCCTGATAGTTCTTTATAATTTGGAAAAGGATAGGGTATGAGTACTTTTGATATTTTTTCAGCATTTTCTAAGCCATCTATTCCTTTTAAACTTTCATTATTTAAATACATATCGTTTTTTATATAGCCAAATTGTAAATTATAATCTCCATACCGACTTACTACTTGTTCCTTCACACTTTGTTCTACTGATTGATTACCAAGTAATAACATCGTTGCTAACATAACACCTAAAGCTGCACCGAGAGCAATCAACATATTTCGCAGCCAATTTTGTTTCATTGATTTTACCGCGTATTTAATTACCCATCGCATCACCTTTACCTCCTACTTTAAAGTGACGATTCATAATCTCTTGAATGTGAATAACTTGTTGCGGGATATTTCGAAATTTCCATCCTTTACTTTCAGCATGTTCATGAATCACTTCACCATCTAATAAGAAAACAACTTTATCCGCATGGGCCGCTACGAATGGGTCGTGCGTTACAATGACAGCTGTTTGTCCTAGCTCATCACACGCATTGCGAAGTGCTGCGATTATATTTTTGCTATTTTCTGAATCTAATGCCCCTGTTGGCTCATCCGCTAATATAATAGCCGGCTCATTTGCAAAAGCTCTTGCGATCGCAACCCTTTGCTGTTGCCCACCAGATAACTGTGCTGGTAAATGCTTTTCTTTTCCCTTCAATCCAACAAGTTCTAATAAACGAGTTGCTGTCACCGTTGCCTTCTTTTGCGAGACATTATCTAACAGTAACGGCAACCCCACATTCTCCTCTGCACTAAATACTGGAATTAAATTAAACTGCTGAAAAATAAAACCGATTTTATGCCTTCTAAATAAAGCGAGCTCTTTTTCTTTTAATGTTGAAATCTCTGTACCGTCAACTCGAATACTACCTACCGACGGAATATCTAATCCACCTAACAACTGAAGTAAGGTCGTTTTACCCGATCCACTTGCCCCCATAATACAAACGAAATCTCCTTTTTGAATTTGAAGATTAATACCTTTTAATATCTTTACTTTACTATCCCCAATATCAAATGATTTTTCTAACCTTTCAATTTCAATAATATTCATCCCCATATCCCCTTCTCTCTCTATTTACCAATCTATATATTCTATTCGGAAATGCAAAATCCCTACTATTTTGTATTTTTTTGTCACATACTAATATTTCTCATGTCAGAAAAGTTGACTCTCATAATAAAAGTAACCATAATAGTTACACGAATACATAAAAGCTATTCACATATCCACAAATAGGAGGAAGAACAATGAAACATGCAATCGTTTATGCACACCCAAATACAGAAAGCTTCAACCATGCAATTTTAGAAACAGTAAAAAGTGAATTAGAAGAAAAAGGTCATGAAGTACGTGTTCGCGATCTATACGAATTAAACTTCAATCCAGTATTAGGCGCTTCCGATTTCATCTCATTTTCTCAAGGAAACACACCAGAAGATATTAAAGAAGAGCAAGAGCATATCTCTTGGGCTGATAGCATTACATTCATTTACCCAGTTTGGTGGGCGGGACTTCCTGCTATTTTAAAAGGATACGTTGACCGTGTATTTAGCCACGGCTTCGCTTATGCTTACGGTGAGAATGGTATTGAAAAGTTATTAAGCGGTAAAAAAGGCTTATTATTATCGACAATGGGAAATACGAAAGAAGCATACACAGCAGGCGGTATGTTTGACGCAATGAAGAAAACAGCTGATGTTGGTATTTTTGAATTTACAGGAATTGAAACAATTGAGCATACATTCTATACAAGTGTCCCTTCTGTGGATGACAGTGTGCGTAAACAATATCTTGAAGAGGTTAAAGATGTTGTGAATCGTGCTTTTTAATAAAAAAACTCCGGCTTTAACAACCGGAGTTTTTCATTTCATCATTAATTTCGGAATATACCTTTGAAGAATGCTTTCTAATTCATTCATATCTTCCTGTCTAATAAGTAAATTCACATTGTCATTCATTTTTTCTCGCCCGCGATATAAAAATATATTTTCTTTTGGATTTTCCCATGTTGATGTTTTATAGCCCTTCAATTCTTCGTATGAATAAAAGTTTAATCCATCTACTACACCTTTTTCATATATTTGTACACTTTTAATAAGATGGATGGCTATTAAAGTCATAAAACAACTTGCTACAGCATGAATACCTAGCTGAATGAGAAACTGTTCAACTGTATCAATATCGCCACTTACGTATCGAGCATATATATACATACATTGTCCAATGAAATATGCTGGTCCAAGTAATGCAACCCAACGTCTTTTCACCCGAGGATACATTGCAATGAGTTTTCCTGCGCTTTTTTTCATTTCATTTATTATATATATCTTCCATAGAATAAAAAACAAAACACATAATGTAAAAACAAACATAATACATGACATCCAGTACATTCTTATTCTCTCCCCCTTACATCACTACATTTAAATTTTACATTTTATATACTTATAGTACATATGCAATTATGCATAAAAAAAAACAGGTAACCTCTTCCGGTTACCTGCATTTCATTACATCTTCTCAATCCACTCCGTCAAGTTATGCACAACTTGCGTTGGTTGAACTTCATATTCTGTTAACTTCTCCACAGTTGTGACTCCAGTGTGGACAAGAAGCGTATGCATACCAGCATTGATTCCTGCTAAAATATCTGTATCGTAGTTATCCCCAACCATTAAGGCTTCATTCTTTTCTATGCCAAGCACTTTCAAAGCTTGTTCCATAATGATTGATTCTGGTTTTCCGATAAAGATTGGATCCACACCTGTTGATACTGCTACAACTGATGTTAATGAACCGTTACCTGGTAATAATCCGCGCTCAGTCGGAATGGCAATGTCTCCATTTGTGGAAATAAACGTTGCGCCGTTACGCACAGCAAGACAAGCTTTTGCTAACTTTTCATATGTGATGTCACGATCTAAACCGACAACAACGAAATCAGGATTTTCATCCACAAGTTCAAATCCTTTTTCCACAAGTGCATCATGTAAGCCTTCTTCACCAATCATATATACAGTTGCGTCTTGTTTACGTTCGTAAATGAAGTTTGCTGTTGCCATACTCGTTGTGAATACTTGCTCTGCTTTCGCTGGAATATCGAAACGAACAAGCTTTTCTGCCACTTGTTCTGGTTTGCGAGTTGAATTATTCGTAACGAATAAATATGGAATGCCGCGCTCTCCTAATGCTTTTACGAAGTCGCTCGCTTCTTCAATTTGTTCTTCTCCGCGATACATCGTACCGTCTAAGTCAATTAAGTAACCTTTATACATCGATTATGTCTCTCCTTCTATGCTAACGTTCTCACCTTATCATACCACTCTTATATTACCCGCTTTTTGCAAAGAAAAAAACGCTTTACCTTAAAGCGCCCCATAACGTTCATTTTTTCTCTTTTACTTGGTAAGAACAACTACAATCGCCCTCGCACATGTTTGCTAGCGTCTTTACATCTGCTCCTGCAAATAAACGCTTATACATTTCTTTTTCATCTGCACATACTTGCGGGAATCTCTCGGCAATTTCCTTTAACGGACAGTTTTGTTTTTCAATTACAAAAGAGTTCTCTCCGTCTCTCTTAATTTGAACCATATAACCATTTTTCTCTTGCATAGCTGCTATCTCTTGCACTTTATATGCTAAATTCTTTTGATTACTCACTCGCTTTTGCAACTGTTCTTCCATTCGCTTCGTTCTCTCTTTTAAAACGTAACGAAGTATTTTTTCATCACCCATTCGAGCTAAATCTTCTAGCATATCAATCGCAAATTGCTTATACTCCTTCGGGAATGTATCTTCTCCCTTTTCGCTTAATCCATACAAATAAGTTGGTCTTCCGACATGTTGCCTTACCATCTTAGAATAGATTAAACCATCTTTCTCGAGATTACTTAAATGTCTTCGGATTGCCATTTCTGTAATCTCTAAAACGTCAGCTAGTTCCGCTACCGTGTGCTCTCCCTTTACTTTCAACAATTGCACAATTTCATCTTTCGTCGTACGTGCTTCCCCCATGCTTCAACCTTCTCCCTTTTCTTTCTCACATACAATATAAGATCCCCAAAAAGGTACCTTGGGGATCTTATAAGCATAATTATTCTGGTACAAATGCAGATACAGGCCCTAATTCCTTTTCTAAATAACTGCGAATATTTGCTGGGTATTTATCTACCACTGCAATATGTTTTTGAATCGTCTTATATAATTCATCATGATTCATTTGAATATAATCTTGCATAAGCATTTTTCGAAGAAGGATAATTTCTTTCATTCCTTGTCCATCTTCTGCACTTATCACTCGCTCGTCCATTAAAATATCAATAATATCTTCATAGCTTCCTGGATCGCGCATAATAAATCCATCAATCATCGCATTCCCTACATCTAATACACAATCAATAATTAGATGAGCTATACGTTCTAATGCGTAAAATTCAAACTCGGTTTCATATATCTTTTTCTCTTGAAATGTACTTGTTGCTCGTTCTAAACATACTAGCATTTGTTCTATTTTCTTTCTGTCTACAAAATACATGAATGTCACCTACCTGGAAATTAAAGCATTTACATTTTAATTGTAACGCTTTCTTCTGAAAAAATCGACAATTTTTCGAATTCACCTTTTCTCCGTTATTTGTTATAGTTATATTTGTATGATTTTTGAAATTGGAGGAATGGAATCTTGGAACGTGAACTCGCACTAGAAATTGTCCGTGTAACAGAAGCAGCAGCATTAGCATCCGCACAGTGGATGGGCCGCGGAAAGAAGAATGAAGCAGATGATGCAGCAACTACAGCAATGCGTGATATGTTCGATTCAGTAAACATGGCAGGTACAGTTGTAATTGGTGAAGGAGAACTTGATGAAGCACCGATGTTATATATTGGTGAAGAACTAGGAACAGGTAACGGTCCAGAAGTAGATATCGCCGTTGATCCATTAGAAGGTACAAACATCGTTGCAAAAGGTCTTGCAAATGCAATGGCAGTTATCGCAATCGCAGATAAAGGAAACCTTCTTCATGCTCCTGATATGTACATGGAAAAAATCGCGGTTGGTCCAAAAGCAGCTGGTAAAATTAGCTTAGATGATCCAATTGAAAAAACAATTGAAATTGTAGCAGAAGCTAACAATAAAAAGATTCGTGACCTAACGGTTATCGTTCAAGAACGTGAACGTCATCAAGATATTATTGATCGTGTTCGTGCTAAAGGTGCACGCGTAAAATTATTTGGTGATGGTGATGTTGGTGCTTCAATCGCAACAGCACTACCTGGAACGGGTATCGACTTATTCGTAGGTATTGGCGGAGCTCCAGAAGGCGTTATTTCTGCAGCAGCATTAAAATGCCTTGAAGGTGAAATGCAAGCTCGCTTAGTTCCAATGAACGAAGAAGAAGAAGCTCGTTGTCGTGAAATGGGATTAGAAGACCCTCGTCAACTTCTTATGTTAGACGATTTAGTATCTGGTGATGATGCAATCTTCTCAGCAACTGGTGTATCTGCTGGTGAGTTATTAGATGGCGTGAAATTCCTAGGCGGAGATTTAGCTGAAACATACTCTATCGTAATGCGTTACAAAACAAGAACAGTACGATTCATTAAAACGCATCACCATTTAGATCATAAGCCACACTTAAACTTAGATATTTAATAAAGGAGCCATGTGTATGGAAGAACGTTTCTTTCTGTACGACGATACTGTCGCTACAAAAACGCGTTTCGTTAGCTTTATGGGAGAAAATGAGCGTCATGATTTAGCGCTTTTATACTCTGATCGTCATTACGGTAAAACAATTGTCCTTGATATGCAAAGTAATAAATTTGCAATCATCGGTCCTGACGATTTAAACGAACCAGGCTACTTAGAGCACGCATTTTCTATGACTGAAGAAATTGCAGAAGAACTACGCTCATTTTTATTTGAACTTATATAATTTATCTCAAACACCAGCTATTTTAGCTGGTGTTTTTTCATCGTAAGTATTTTTAATTTTCAATCTTCTATGTTATAATTAAGAATAAATCTATTTGGATAGAAAGGACGTTATCTACGTATGCCAACAACTACTTTGTAATGGACCAGCAATTGGATAGCATTACTCTCAAAAAAGCTCCGTGCTTTTTCAAGGGAGTAGTCTGCCCATTCCCATTACAAAGGAACGTAACGCATCTGTAGTATGATGTTTACGGAGGTTCCTAAGGGGACCTCCTTTTATTTTTGTCTTTTTCTCATGTCTTCATACTACAAGACATCCAAATAGCTGTATTACGTTCCTTTACCACTACTATAAGAGGTGAAGGAAATGCAGAAAGTACAACTTTCTTGGAGTTTATATGAAAACGAGCAAAACGCAATCGAAAAGTATTGTAAAAATTGCAGACACACTACCCTATTTACTGACACGAATATTCGTAGGCATAACGCCAATGGAAAAAATATATACCGCTTTGCCATTTATAAATGTCCGAAAGATCATACGTGGAATCAAAAACTTCGTATTTATAAAGCTTTTACGGATCATGTAGAAACAGTCGATATGACGCAGGAAGATCAAATAGAAAAAACTACTACCATTTCCATTACGCAACATAAAGAAAACGGCATAGCCGAAATCACAATCGTATTAGACCTCATTTTCGGTTCCCACCGAATCGATAAAGCCTTATCCACATATATTTCCGACTGGAGCCGTACACTCATTGTGGATAAAATTAAAAGTGGGGATATTCAATTGAACGGACAACAAATGAAACCAAATACACTCCTTTCTGAAGGAGATTCTATTTCGATTTGTTTGTGAATGAGAATATGCAAAAAATCCTCTTACAATCGTAAGAGGATTTTTTTATTTCTTCACTTTTCGTAATACGAAGTGTGCACAACCGAAGTTACAGTACTCGTATAAATACTCTGATAAAGTACTAATTTTCGTATCATATGTCGAACGTTGATTACTATCATCAAAGAAACCGCGCAATCTAAGTTGCTCATAACCCCAGTCCCCAACGATGTAATCATATTTATTTAAAATTTCTGCATAACGCTCTTTAAATGCTTCTTCACTAAAACCATCACGAAAGTTTTTAATTACTTCGTACTGAACATTATTAATGCTCACCGTAGCATGCATCTCTTGCTCTTGCTTTTGCTCCATCATTAACTTCCTCTCTAAGCATTCTTCTTTTTATCGTATCACAAAGCATACCAACCAACAATTTCAAATACAAAAAATTGAAAATTAGTGCATGCTATGGAGAAGGAGGTGATACATCGTGAAAAAACAAATTATACTTTCTCTCCTCACTCTTTCCTTATTTGCAGGCTGCCAAACAAACAAAGCCGAAATGGAACGTGAAGAAGGAAGTCGTGTTCTTGTTTCTAATAAAAACGACATGTATCATACGGAAAATACAAATACACGGCTTACAAGGGTCGGCTATTCATCTAAACAAAAACATGAAGTATCTAACAAACAAGTAGGAGCCATTAACCGCGAGAAAGTCGCTGAAATGATTACAAGCATGACAGTCAAACTTCCCGACGTTGCAAATGCTGCTACGCTCGTTACCGATGATGAAGTATTTGTTGTATACCGTGCAAACACAACAGATCCAAAACTCGTAGCAGATCAAGTATATAAAACTGCTTTGTCCATCGTCCCTCGCTATTATAAAGCATATGTATCAACAAACCAAAAGTTGATCTCTCAAATTCAAGGCCTTCAATCTGGTGCATTAAATGATACAGAATATACGCAAAGCCTCGATATGTTAAAGCGTGAAATGAGTAAAAATCCTCATTTGAACAATACAGAGAATCAAACTTTAAATAATATGATAAAAAAATAAAGAAGGTGGAGAAAACCTCCACCTTCTTTATTTTTTTACTATTTCTTACGATCTGCATAAACCTCCATCGCATCACACATAAACTGCGCTAACCCTTCGCCAAACTTATCGATATTTTTCGTAAAGCGCTCATCAGCGACGTACATTTGGCCGAGGCCCTTAAAAGCATCTAATGAGTATTCACCGAAGTTTTGCAAGTAATCGTACCATACTCCAATTGCTTCCTGCGCCTCTTTAGAATCAGGTGCGCCGTGTCTAAGCGCCGCTAAATTTCTGTAAATAGTATTAAACTCTTCTTGATTATCTTTTGACATACCTTTCGCATATTCATTGGCTTTATCTACAGCTGCGTCTCCCCATCTTTCACGCGCTTCTTCTTCGTACGGATTATGGCTGAAATCGAAGCCTTCAAATTTCTCTTTATTCGTCATTTCAATCTCTCCTTTTGTATGCTGAATTGTTTTATCAATCGTCGCAATCACTTTATCTAATCTAGCACGCTTTTCAAGAAGCATTTTCTTATGAAGCTGTAGCGCTTCTTCACGATCAAATGATGGACTCATGATAATTTCTTTAATTTTTTTCAAAGGGAAGCCTAGCTCTTTAAAAAATAAAATTTGCTGCAATGTCTCTAAATTTTCATTGGAATACAGACGATATCCAGACTCTGACGTCTCATCTGGGGTTAACAACCCAATTTCATCATAATGATGCAGTGTGCGCACACTAATTCCAACCAAATTAGCTACTTCTTTTACCTTCATTGTCATGTGTATCTCCCCCTTAGTACATACGATAAAGTATGACGCAACGTTAGAGTCAATAAGTAAATTCATTTTCTTTATAAAATATTTCATGCATAATAGATATGTACATATATTAGAAAGCGGTGAAAGTATGGTTTCAAATACTGTAATTACCAGCATCATCTTTCAACTCATTGTCTCGATTCTGGTCCCCATTATTGTACTCGTTTATTTCCGTAAAAAATATAATATTAATTGGAAAGTGGTTGGCGTTGGTGTTCTTATCTTTATCGGATTTACCCAAATTCTCGAAACACCATTCCACCTATTTATGCGTGGTAATCCAGCAATCGCTCCAATTTTAGAAAATCCATTTGTCTTCGCACTTTATGGCGGACTAACTGCTGGTATTTTTGAAGAATTAGGACGCTTCGTTGCCTTTTTCTTCTTACTAAAAAAATATCAAGAATATAAAGATGGCTTTGCTTACGGAATTGGTCACGGCGGGATAGAATCTATTTTAGTTGGCGGATTCTCTGCATTCCAAGCACTTATATTTGCGAATTCAATTAACAGCGGTAGCTTCGCTCAAATGGTTGAAAAAATGCCAGAACTAAGCCGCCTACAGGACTTGTTAATTCAGCAACCTGCCTACTTATACTTCCTTGGTAGCTTCGAAAGAATTATGGCACTCGTGCTGCAAATTGCCTTTACAATGCTTGTCTTATACGCAGTAAAACAGAAGAAATATATCTTCCTTGTGTACGCTGTATTATTCCACGCATTTGTAGACTTTTTCGCGGCACTTTACCAAACAAAAACAATCAACATTTTTGTTGCAGAAGGAATTACCCTTCTCTTCACAATTGGTGCTGTCATTCTTATTCGTAAAATGAAAGAGAAATTAATGAGTGTGCCGGAGTAAAAATAACCCACCAATTGGTGGGTTATTTTTTGTATGGATTACCACAATGATGATAACTTTTACCTGCTCGCAGCTCCCTTTTTGTTTCTGCATCTATAACAATGTACTTATGTAACTCTTCTACTTCATTTTGAGAAAAGGAAGCGAAAAAATAAACTTGGCGATCAGGGTGAACAAAAAAATCTTGAAGCACCACTTCACTCCGACAACCCACGGCTGTTTTTTGTCGGAAAGAAGATTCTTCATCGGGCACTTCTTTAAATAAGACTTTTTTTCGAACACTATATGTTGCATTGTTGTATTCTTTATAAATTTTCTTATCTAATTGTTCGTAAAACACACGCTCACTCACAAATGACTTATTTCGATTGCTTGGATAATCTAACTTTTGATTGGATTGTGCATATGTTGTGGACAATTGCGTAAGAAAACAAATCATGAATACGATACATATCATTTTTTTCATCATTGCACCTCAATTTTTTATTATCCACATTACTTTTCCACATGCTTAGATCACTATGCCGTTTCCAATAAAAAGGAATTTTTTTCACATTTGTCGAAGTATATAGCGTCAACTTGAAAGATGGGGATGAATTATGAAGAAAATTATTGTAATACGACATTGTTCAGCCACTGGACAAAAACGTGATGCTGAATTAACAATTGACGGAAAGAATCAAGCAAACATCCTTGCTACATTCCTCTTAGAAAACCAACCACAAATAGATCATATTATTTCAAGCCCATTTGTGCGAGCTATCGATTCTATTCGCCCCTATGCGCTCCAAGCTAACTTGTCTATCCAAGAAGATGAACGACTAACGGAACGCATATTAAGCGACGTTCCAATGGACGATTGGATGCAAAAACTAGAATCTACTTTTACAAATATAGATATTGCCTTTTCAGGCGGAGAGTCAACAAAACAAGCAACGGACCGTGCTATATCGCTTATCCAAGACGTTTTAAAATTAACCCATACTACAACGCTACTCGTTACACATGGAAACTTACTTACGCTCATTTTAAAGCACTTTGATCATACGATTGGCTTTAATGAATGGAGAGCTTTAACGAATCCTGATATTTACGAAATTACAATCGATGAACAATGTGCCCTAAAACGATTATGGAAAGCACCGTCCAAGTAATATCTCTTTCGAACACATTCAGTTGACGCCACGAGAAGAAACTGTACTAACAATAGGAAGGGGTATCACTCCATATGTACGAAGATGTACTTGCTTTACTACATAAAACAAATGCTTCTTATGAAAAGTTTGAACACGAACCAGTACTCGATTATGAAACAGATCGTATCGTACGTGAAAGGCTTGGCTTACAAGGTACTCCAAGTAAAAGCTTATTTTTAAAATCAAAGTCTGGAGATTATTACGTATTTTTCACGCTAGAGGGCACAAGGCTCAACCGAGGAGAGATGAAAGAAATAACAGGAGAACGCTTATCTCTTTGTTCTCCTATTGAACTAAGGGAAGAGACCGGCTGTACGCCAGGATGTGTAGCTCCTTTCGGGTATTCACAAAATGTAACAATTATTGTGGATAGCGCTATCTATACTTACAATAAAGTTTTAATTACACCTGGTGTACCTGAATTTACAATTGAATTATCCACAGAGGAATTAAAAAAGATTTTATTAACATGTTCAAATACTGTTTTGGAGTACAAACAAAAAGAGAGCTAATCGTTAGCTCCCTTTTTTCATTATTTTGCTTCTGCTGTTTTTTCTTTCGCAGAACGAACTTGCTCGTCCGCATGGTAAGAAGAACGCACAAGTGGGCCAGCTTCACAGTGGCTAAAGCCTTTGCTAAGTGCAATTTCTTTAAGCTCTGCAAATTCTGCTGGTGGGTAATATTTAAGAACTGGTAAATGCTTCTTAGATGGTTGTAGGTATTGTCCAAGAGTTAAAATATCCACATTGTTTGCACGTAAGTCATCCATTGCTTCAATTAAATCTTCTCTTGTTTCACCTAAGCCCACCATAATGCTCGATTTAGTTGGAATATCAGGCTGCATTTCTTTCGCTCGGCGTAAAAACTCTAATGAACGGTCATATTTTGCTCTAGCGCGAACTCGGTTAGATAATCGACGTACTGTTTCAATGTTATGGTTTAAAATATCTGGTTTTGCATCCATTAACATTTTTAAGTTTTCTTCTACTCCACCCATATCAGATGGTAATACTTCGATTGACGTAAATGGATTTTTACGACGAACAGCGCGTACTGTTTCAGCAAAAACAGCTGCTCCGCCGTCTTTTAAATCATCACGTGCAACCGCTGTTATAACAACGTGCTTTAAGCCCATTTGTACTACAGAATCTGCTACGCGTTCTGGCTCTTGTAAATCAAGCTCCGTTGGTAAGCCTGTTTTAACCGCACAGAAACGACAAGCGCGTGTACAAACCGCACCTAGAATCATAAATGTTGCTGTTTTTCTTACAGCCCAGCATTCATGAATATTCGGACATTTCGCTTCTTCACAAACTGTATGAAGATTCTTAGAACGCATCATTTTCTTTAAGCCTGTATAGTTTTCATTCGTGTTTAACTTAATTTTCAACCATTCGGGCTTGCGCTTATATTCTGTTTGTTTTGTCATGGTTATCAACTCCGCACAATATGAAATAGTTTACCGTGTTCGCTTCTTTCAATGTAACATATCTATTCTAACGTATGAAAGCGATTTGCTCAAATGAAGATTCTAAGATTTTTTCCAATCGTTCCCTATAATGAAATACTCCGTATATCCCACACTAAAAAGAGTGATGTTGTGAAAGGAGTCTATTTCATGCTTCGAAAAATTTCTCTTTTGCTTTCGATTTGCTTTCTTCTCCACCAAAACATCGCTTACGGTGAAGATAATCAGCAAAGCATATACGAAAAGCGCATGGCACTATATAAAGAAACCGAGCAATCTTCAGGCATTCCGTGGTATTACTTAGCTGCAATGGATCAATATGAAAGAAATATACGGAGCGTAAGAAAAGATATTCCGAAAAAACCAGATGCCATCATTTCCCTTTATTTCAAACCAGAAATATGGGCTGGACCTGTTAATGGTAACGATACCCTTCCCCATACAATTTCTCTATTTGGCGGAATCGGTTTAGATGGTGACAAAGATGGATTTGCAAATGCAAATAACGACCGTGACCTTCTGCATACAGCAGCAACGGTTTTAAAGAAACAAGGAACGTCAGAAGAACGTATTAACATTATGCTTTGGGAATATTATAGACGTGCGAAAACAGTTGATTTAATTACCGAGTACGCCCAAATTTATAAACATTATGGACGTATTAATTTAGAAGGAAATGCTTTTCCCCTTCCGATTCGTAGTGACCATAGCTACCGTAGTACTTTCGGCGCTGGAAGAAGTTTTGGGGGAAGAAGAGTTCATGAAGGAACCGATATTTTTGCAGGCTATGGCGTACCAGTAAGATCCACTTGCTATGGCATTATTGAAACAAAGGGCTGGAACCGCCTTGGGGGATGGCGCATCGGCATTCGTGACCTTCATAATAATTACCATTATTACGCTCATTTAGGCGGGTTCTCAAAAGAAATACAGCTTGGACAAATTGTCGAGCCCGGGAAAGTAATCGGATTTGTTGGTAGCACCGGTTACGGCCCTCCCGGCACAGCTGGAAAATTCCCGCCCCACCTACATTTCGGCATGTATAAAGACAATGGTTATACAGAATGGGCTTTCGATCCATACATGCATTTAAGTCTGTGGGAACGAAAAGAACGCGCGAATACAAAACGATAACCGTAGCACATTGCTACGGTTATTTTTTATGTACTGATGCTGCTAACTATCCTTTTTCTTTTTATCAGGTACAGCAATACTCCCGCTTCCATAGTAAGTAGGCACTTCCCCTTGAACAATGCGCGTTGCAATCGGAACATCTTGTTTTACTTTTATTTCTTTCGTATGAAATGGAATAATGACTTGCAACGTTACTTCCATCTCCATAATAATTTGAATCGCTGTCGTATTGATCCCGTGCGGTTCAATTTTTTGTTTAATATCCGTATTCACATGACCAATCGTCGTGAAATCAATTGGAATATCGGGTCCTATATTTCCAAGAAGCGCATTATCCGTTACACGACCAAAAGGCACTGACATCGTTGCCCCATTTTTTTCAGAAATACCTAGCTCCTTCAAATTTCCTTGTTCTACTTGCTGTAAATATTTTTCTATGTATGTGGTCGTTGACGTTACGATTTCATTTACTTGCTTTGTATTTAAATTAATTGTGGATACTTTCCCGTTTTTATCATTTTGTACTTTCATTAATGAATCGACATCGAACCCTTCATTAATTCTATCTTTTACTGCCTTCGTCATAACCGCTGTCGCCATTTTATGCGTCTCTACTTCCCCATATTTAATTAATGTCGGCTGAATGCTACTATTCACAATCCATAATCCTTGCACGAGTAATATGGCAAAAAGAATAAACGACATAAGCAGTATGTGGCGAAAGGAAATAGGTCCCCTTCGAAACCGCGAATTTTTCGAACGAAATATACTCATAAAAAAACCTCCTTCTTATATCATTTCTATGCAAGAAGGAGGGACGATATATGCTTATCTCATTTTTAATAACGCTTCTTTTCCGATTGTGCCAGCCGTAATACCTAAAACTTCGGCTTCAATCGTTACTGATTCTAGCGGTGCTTCAAGAAGTTGTTCAATCGTTCTTACACCAACCGCACGGCCAGCAATAATACCTCGATCCCCTAACTTCTCATTTAAAAGACCTACATCTAATGCACCGCACATAATATATCCTTTATCGCTCATTACAGCTAGCAAATTTGTCTTTGGAAGTTTGACGCTAACCGCAATAAACGTATAATTATCGATTATAATTGGCTCCACATTAACCATAGTTCACACTCCTCTCTTTCTTATCTGTATGACAAGAGAAAAATGAGTGTTACAAGTTAACTAGCCTATAGTTTGACAGAAGATGTATGAGTTATTAACATGTCTGTTAACACATCTCTAAGTAGTTCTGGCATATAATATTGTTTGTCAGAAAGTGTGGATAGCTCTGGGTATAAGTAGCCAAATGTAAACATATCAATCGTTCCTACTGTATATATACGATCTAATTCCAGCGATTCCCCGTTAATTAATACATCTTCGAGTAAAATTTTATTCCCAGGAATCTTATCTGGAATGACTTCTACACCAGCGTAAATCATTTTCCCCATCACTTTTCCGCGAAATCCAAATCCTTTTACCTCAAGGTTCTCCATATTCGGGCGACGTGCTTTCAAAATAACTTCCCTTAACGTTTTCCCGGGCACTTTTAATAAACATGGATTAATTGGATGTGGACAAATTCTGTGAATATCTCCGCGCGTTACAACACCTTCTTCTAACCCTTCAAGAAGTACACCAGCGTTCACCATTCCAATCTCTGCACCGCACCACGTTTTCAGCGCATTTGCTAACATGTGCGAAAATGATGTCTCATGAAACCAATCAACCGGTAATGATTCCTTTAAATGAACGACAGGCTCTTCCATAATATGTTTACTTTCTTCCTGCAGCATTTCAATTGTGGATAACGGCTTACTATAAGCTCCTAAACGTTCTGTCTTAATCGCTCTACCGTCTTTTTTCAACAGCTTCTTCGTCTGTTTATCCACAGTAAGCTGAACGTGCCCAACGTAACGTCCCCACTTTTCACAACAACAAAGTAACGTATTATTCATAAGAACACCACGCTCAAATAAATGATGCGTATGTGCCCCTAAAATCACATCTATATCATAATGCTCTGCCATATACTCATCCATACTTTTTCCAAGGTGAGACAGGACAACCGTAATATGAGCCTCATCTCGCACTTCTTCTAAAATAGACTCTAAATGCTTAATTGGATCTTCAATATGCCAATCTAACATTTGATAAAACTCTGGATACGCAACCGTTAACCCGATCAAGGCAATCGTAATCCCATCTGTCGTTGTATGTAATTTATAAGGCTTTGCCCACTCTGGACGTACACCTTCTTTTTCAAATAAATTCGCAACGAGCACCTCAAATCCAGCATCATCATATAGACGATTCAAATGCTCCTTCGCTAACGTAATTCCTTCATTATTTCCGATCGTTACATAATCATATAACGCCTCATTTAAAAGCTTCGTATTGCCAAGTCCATTCGTCGCTTCCGAAATACTATGAAAACGATCCACATGATCGCCGATATCAACAGTTAAAACAGTCTCTCCCGCTTCCTGTCTACGCTTTTTCTCTCCTTGTACAAACCGAGAAATTTGCGGCCAATTTTCAAAATGACTATGTATATCGTTTGTATGATAAAGGTGGATGATTGTTTCTTTATTTATATTCAGAGAAAAAACCTCCTCTCAGTTCCTTACTGCCATTTACGCTACACGTACGCAATAATCCTGTAAATACTTTTCGTCTTTTCTTGCTATTTTACATTGTACTCGCATTGTGAGAAAAAGCAAAAGATTGCCCTTTTTAATATGAAAAACTTTTGCTTTTTCTAATTGGTGTGAAAGGATTTTAGATGGTGTTGTGTGGGATTCAGGTAGTGTGGGATTTGGGCAGTGTTGGATTTGTCAAAAAGTTTAACAAAAGGCTCGTAGGTCGTTTTTTAATTGGATTCACCAGTGGATTTGTCAAAAGTTTAACAAAAGGTTCGTAGGGCGTTTTTCAATTGGATTCACCAGTGGATTTGTCAGTATCTTTGCCTTACTTCCAGTCGGTCTCTTTTCATATAAAATGGTGAGGGGTATATGAAGAATTTCTTTTGTCGTAATTTGTTGATAAGTCGATATCCCTTGTCAAATCGTCGATATATTGAAATAATCGTTGATATATTCCGAGTTGTGATCGATATATTTGAAAAATCGCTGATATATTTCAATGTATACTAGCTAGGGTATACCCATGCACATATGCCTTGTAATACGACATATGTCGTGTTACAATTTCATCATAAGGTGGTGAACCATAAAATGGATAAAGAGATATTAAAAGGAAGTATCGATATTTTACTTCTCTCCATCATTAAACAGCACGATACGTACGGATATGAAATTATTCAAAAGCTAAAAGAAAACAGCAATGATTTATACACAATGAGCCAAGGTACACTCTATCCAGCACTCAAACGTCTGGAACAAAAGGATTTAATCAATTCCTACTGGGGTGAATCTGAAACTGGTATGAAACGAAAATTTTATCGCATTACCATAAACGGAAAAAAGATATTAGAAGAAAAATTAACAGCATGGGATTCAGTTACAGCTCTTATTAAAACTTGTCAGAAAGGAGCTTTAAATTAATGACGATTGAAGAATACATAAAGAGTATTGTTCAAAAAACAAACCTATCGCAATCTGATAGAGACGAACTATACTTCGAAATTTACGATCATCTTACAAGTTTAAAACAAGAATTTCTCGATCAAGGAAAATCTGAAGAAGAAGCTACTACATTAGCCATTCAAAATTTTGGAGAAGCCTCTACTTTAGGAACTGAAATTGAAAAAGCGATGCAATCCTCTACGCAAAAATATGTACAGTGGATTGGCTGGGGATTATTTTTACCGTATTCGTTTGTTTTATTATTTAAACTATTGCTCGGGAGACCAGCCTTTTACTTTGGTAATCTGAAGTATTACTTTGAAACAGGCGACTGGCACTTTATACATGGTGGATTAATAAACTTAGTTCCGCTTAAAAGTACAATCAAATATTTAAGCGGCTTTGACCCTACTCATTTACTAGATCCTTATAATATAGACATCGTACTTATGAATACATTAGGAAACGTCATCATATTCATTCCATTCGGCTTCCTGCTACCTTTATTATTTAAACAAATAAACAATGTAAAAATGGCATCAAAAATTTTCATTAAATTTATTTTATTAATTGAATCGTTACAACTCCTTACTTTTACTGGTGTTTTCGATATTGATGACATCATACTGAATATGCTAGGTGCTTTAATTGGGTATGGTTCTTTTGTTGGGATAAAGTATATTTGGGAACGTGTTAAATCTGTGGATAAGGTGGATACGATTTAGGTTCAGGGTATACAGTCTGTTCTCCCTGTCGTAATTTGTTGATAAGTCGATATTCCTTGTCGAATCGTCGATATATTGAAATAATCGCTGATATATTCTGATTTGTGGTCGATATATTTGAAAAATCGCTGATATATTCAGTTGGAAACCCCCTTGGGTATCCTGACTCCCCCCAACACAACATAAAAAAGCGCCCTGCACAGCAGGGCGCTTCCACTTTAAATATTAACCGATAGAACCTTCCATCTCAAACTTGATTAGGCGGTTCATTTCAACTGCGTATTCCATTGGAAGTTCGCGAGTGAATGGCTCGATGAAGCCCATTACGATCATTTCTGTAGCTTCTTGCTCAGAAATACCGCGGCTCATTAGGTAGAATAATTGTTCTTCTGATACTTTCGATACTTTCGCTTCATGCTCAAGTGAAACGTAATCGTTTTTGATTTCGTTGTAAGGAATTGTATCAGATGTAGATTGGTTATCCATGATTAACGTGTCACACTCGATGTTAGAGCGAGAGTTTTTCGCTTTTGGTCCGAAGTGTACGATACCACGGTAAGTTACTTTACCACCATGCTTCGCAATCGATTTAGAAACGATTGTTGAAGATGTGTTTGGTGCTAAGTGAATCATTTTCGCACCAGCATCTTGGTGTTGGCCTTTACCAGCAATCGCGATAGATAATGTTAAACCACGAGCGCCTTCGCCTTTTAAAATAACTGCTGGGTATTTCATCGTTAATTTAGATCCGATGTTACCGTCAATCCATTCCATCGTTGCGTTTTCTTCACAAACCGCACGTTTTGTAACTAGGTTGTATACGTTGTTTGCCCAGTTTTGGATTGTTGTATAACGGCAATATGCATCTTTCTTAATGATGATTTCTACTACCGCACTGTGAAGTGAGTTAGTCGTGTAAACAGGTGCTGTACAACCTTCTACGTAGTGTACATGTGCGCCTTCGTCTACGATGATAAGCGTACGCTCGAATTGTCCCATATTTTCAGAGTTAATACGGAAATACGCTTGAAGTGGTGTATCAACTTTAATACCTTTTGGAACGTAGATGAATGATCCACCAGACCAAACTGCAGAGTTTAATGCAGAGAATTTGTTGTCTGTTGGTGGGATTACTTTTCCGAAATGCTCACGGAAAATATCTTCGTTCTCTTTTAATGCGCTATCTGTATCTTTGAAGACGATTCCTAGAGCTTCTAGGTCTTCTTTCATGTTGTGGTATACAACTTCAGATTCGTACTGTGCAGATACACCAGCTAAATATTTTTGCTCAGCTTCTGGAATACCTAATTTATCAAATGTTGCTTTAATTTCATCAGGTACTTCATCCCAAGACTTCTCAGATTTCTCAGATGGTTTTACGTAGTACGTAATTTCATCGAAATCTAAGTCGTTTAAGTCGCCGCCCCATTGTGGCATTGGCATTTCATAGAACTTATCCAGTGATTTTAAACGGAAGTCTAACATCCACTGTGGTTCTTCTTTCATACGTGAAATCTCTTCAACGATCTCTTTTGTTAAACCGCGTCCAGCACGGAAAATCGAAACGTCTTTGTCTTTGAAACCATATTTATAATCGCCGATATCTGGCAGTTGCTTCGCCATGTTGGTGTGTCCCTCCTTAGATAACCTCGTTTTTAGGAACCTTTAACATTACTTATCTTCGTTTAAGCCCTTTTCTAACGCTTTCCACGCTAATGTTGCACATTTAATACGTGCAGGGAACTTGCATACGCCTTGTAATGCTTCAATATCTCCTAAATCGATGCTGTCATCGTACTCTTTTCCTAGCATCATGTCAGAGAAAATTTTAGAAAGCTGAAGTGCCTCTTCAATTTTCTTACCTTTTACTGCTTGTGTCATCATTGAAGCTGAAGACATTGAGATAGAACATCCTTCTCCTTCAAACTTCGCCTCTTGTACAATACCTTCTTCTACTTTCATCGTAAGTTGAATACGATCGCCGCAAGTTGGATTGTTCAAGTTAACGGTAACACTATCTTCTAACACGCCATGGTTACGAGGATTTTTGTAATGATCCATAATAACTTGACGATATAACGTATCTAAATTATTAAATGACATTTGTGAAATACTCCTTTGTCTTGATTAGCGATTCAACAAATGTATCAATTTCTTCTTTTGTATTATATAAATAGAAGCTCGCACGTGCTGTTGAAGAAGCTTTCAGCCACTTCATAAGCGGTTGTGCACAGTGGTGTCCTGCGCGAACCGCAATACCTTCTACATCTAATACAGTCGCTACATCATGAGGATGTACGTCTTCAATATTAAATGTAACAAGACCAGCGCGATGCTTTGGACCATAAATTGTAACGCCTTCTACTTCTGATAGTCTTTCTAAAGCGTATTGCGCTAATTCATGCTCATGCTTTTCAATATTATCAAGACCGATTTCTTCTAGGAAATCAATTGCCGCACCAAGTCCGATTGCATTACCGATAATCGGTGTACCTGCTTCAAACTTCCACGGAAGCTCTTTCCAAGTAGATTCTTGTAAATCTACGAAATCAATCATTTCACCGCCAAATTCAATTGGCTCCATATTGTTCAGCAATTCTTTCTTACCATATAATACGCCGATACCTGTAGGTCCGCACATCTTATGAGCAGATAATGCGTAGAAATCACAGTTTAAATCTTGTACATCTACTTTCATATGAGGTGTACTTTGTGCACCATCAACGACCATAATTGCACCGTTTTCGTGTGCGATTGCTCCGATTTCTTTTACAGGGTTAATCGTTCCAAGTACGTTTGATACTTGCATAATAGAAACGATTTTTGTATTCGGTGTAACTGTTTGACGAACATCTTCTAAAGAAATTGTACCGTCTGGTTGAAGCGGAAGGTATTTTAACGTTGCACCAGTTTTCTTCGCAACTTGTTGCCACGGAATGATGTTACTATGATGCTCCATGTAAGAAATAACGATTTCATCGCCTTCTTTTACATTTTCAAGACCATAGCTAGCCGCTACTGTATTTAATGCAGTTGTCGTTCCGCGCGTGAAAATAATCTCTTCCATTGATTTCGCGTTAATAAACTTGCGAACTTTCTCGCGTGCACCTTCATACGCGTCGGTAGCTTTCGTACCGAGCGTATGAACACCGCGATGCACGTTAGAATTATATTCTTTATAGTAACGTTCTAACGTTTCAATGACTTGAATTGGTTTTTGAGAAGTTGCTGCACTATCGAAATAAACAAGTTGTTTGCCGTTCACTTTTTGATCAAGAATTGGAAACTGTTTGCGTATTTCATGAATATTCATTAGCGAACTTTCCTTTCAATTACCTCAACAAGCTGTGCCTTTACTCCTTCAATTGGAAGCTCATTAACTACAGGTGCTAAGAATCCATGGATGACTAAACGTTCTGCTTCGCGTTTTGGAATACCACGGCTCATCAAGTAGTATAGTTGGTATGGATCTACGCGGCCTACTGAAGCTGCGTGACCTGCCATTACATCATCTTCGTCGATTAAAAGAATTGGGTTTGCATCACCGCGAGCTTTTTCATCTAACATAAGAACGCGAGAAGATTGTTGTGCATTTGATTTAGATGCACCGTGTTCAATCTTACCAATTCCGTTAAAGATAGATGTTGCACTATCTTTTTGTACACCGTGTTTTAAAATCCAACCTTCAGAGTGTTTACCGAAGTGAACAACTTTAGTTGTAAAGTTTTGTGTTTGGTTACCACGGCCAATTGTTACTGTTTTCGTATCAGCATATGAACCGTCGCCCATTAAGTTCGTAACGTTCTCTGAAATTGTGTTTCCGTCATTCATAAGGCCTAGAGCCCAATCAATACGGCCGTCGCGTCCTACAACGCCGCGGCGGTTAACGTAAGTTGTTACGTCTTTTGCTAATAGATCAACCGCACCGAATTTCACTTGTGCGCCTTGTTCCACGATTACTTCTGCTACGATATTTGCAATACCTTTAGCATTTTCATTTGCAACGTAGTTTTCTACATAAGTTGCAGTACTGTTCGCATCAGCTACGAATAATACGTGGTTATATACGTTAGCTTCTTCGCCGTCTACTAAGAATACAGCTTGAAGTGGAGTTTCAAGAACAACGTTTTTCGGAACATATACGAATGCACCGCCGTTGATTAATGCAGCATGAAGTGCAGTTAGACGATGCTCGTCTACTTTCACGCCATCTTTCATTAAATACTTTTGTAATAGTTCAGCATGCTCAGTTGCAGCTGTTACGATATCTGTGAAAATAACACCTTTTTCTTTTGCTTCGTCTGCTAAAGAAACGAACGCAGTTGTACCAGTACGTTGCACTAATACGCTGTTATTTTCATCGATTAAGTTTTTCACTGCTTCTGGAAGCTCTGTTAAAGAACTTACAGGCTCTTGCTTAGCAGCGTCGCCTTTTCCGATAAAGTCCCATTTTTCAATTTTCGTTTTATCAGGCGTTGGCATTGGAAGTTCAGTTGCTTGTGCAAGAGCTTGTAAGCGGAACTCAGTCAACCAAGCAGCTTCGTTTACTTCGCTTGCGCGTTGACGGATTGTTTCTTGATCGAAAGGTAATGTACCGATTGTCATGTTTATGCTCCTCTCTTACGCTTCTTGCTCTGTTGTTTCGTCTTCAATACCTAATTCTTTTTTAATCCAGTCATAACCTTCAGCTTCTAGACGTTGTGCAAGCTCAGGGCCACCAGATTTAACGATACGACCGTTCATCATAACGTGAACGAAGTCTGGAGTGATGTAGTTTAATAAACGTTGGTAATGCGTAATCATTAGGCAACCGAACTCTTCACCGCGCATTTGGTTAATACCTTTAGATACAACTTTTAATGCATCGATATCAAGACCAGAGTCGATTTCATCTAAGATTGCGATTTTTGGCTCAATCATCATTAATTGAAGAATTTCGTTACGTTTTTTCTCTCCACCAGAGAAACCTTCGTTTAAGTAACGTTGTGCCATTTCTGGATCCATTTCTAGGAATTCCATGTTTTTATCTAATGTACGGATAAATTTCATAAGAGAAATTTCATCGCCTTCTTCACGACGTGCATTAATTGCAGAACGTAAGAAGTCAGCGTTTGTAACTCCGCTAATTTCACTTGGATATTGCATTGCTAAGAATAGACCTGCTTGTGCGCGCTCGTCTACTTCCATTTCTAATACATCTTCACCGTCAATGATGATGCTACCTTCTGTTACTTCATACTTTGGGTGACCCATAATTGCAGAAGATAAAGTTGATTTACCTGTTCCGTTAGGTCCCATAATTGCGTGGATTTCTCCACCTTTTACTTCAAGGTTTACACCTTTTAAAATTTCTTTGCCGTCAATTGATACGTGTAAGTCTTTAACCGTTAATGTAGAACCAGCCATCTCAATACCTCCATTAATCCTATATATACATTTTAAAAATTCCTAAAACGTTCATATTCTCATTTTATTCTCATTCTAATTTTATATCAAATAAAATGATATCGCAAACGACGAAAAAAAGTAACAATTTTTTCACAAATGTATATAAGTATTTCCTTTTCACCTTTCTATGATACACCTTTCTTCTTATTTATATAAAGAAAAAAGGACTGGAAAATTACCAGTCCTTTCCTTCATATTTATTCACTTACTGGCAGTACAGCACCTTTATATTCTTTATTAATAAAATCTTGAATTTCTTTTGAATGCAGTACTTCTACTAGCTCTTTAATTTCTTTTTTCTTCTCGTCACCTTTACGAACTGCAATAATATTTGCGTATGGAGAGTCTGATCCTTCAATCGCAATTGCATCCTTTGTTGGATTTAATTTTGCATCAATTGCGTAGTTTGAATTAATGAATAAAGCATCACCTTCATTATTTTCATATAACTTTGGTGAAAGTCCAGGTTCTACATCTGTTTTAAATTTTAAGTTTTTCGGATTTTCTACAACATCTTTTACTGTCGCCTTAACAACATCTACACCGTCTTTTAATTTAATAACGCCGCCTTTTTGTAATAACGCTAACATACGGCCACGCTCCGCTACGTTATTACTCATAATCACGGTTCCGCCATCTGGTAAGTCTTTTAAGCTTTTATATTTCATAGAATAAATGCCCATTGGCTCTAAATGAATTTTTCCTGCGTTTACAATTTTATATCCTTTTTCTTGAATTTCTTTATCTAAATACGGAATGTGCTGGAAATAGTTTGCATCAATTTCTTTATCCGCCAACGCTTTATTCGGTAACACATAGTCTTGGAATTTTTTAATTTCTAATTTAATACCTTTTTTCTCTAATATTGGCTGTGCTTTTTCTAAAATAACAGCGTGCGGCACGTTAGAAGCTCCAACGACAAGCTTATTTTCCTCTTTCCCTCCGCAAGCAGCTAATGTAAATACAGACAGCGCTGTAACAACTGACAATAGAATCTTTTTCATATGATGTCCCCTTCTCCTGTATAATTATGTAGTTATAAAAAGGGCCGGCATACACCAACCCTTCCACAGCAATTATTCTTTTACAGGAACAACTGCCCCTTTATATTCTTTATTAATAAAGTCTTCAATTTCTTTAGAGTGTAATACTTCTACAAGAGCTTTAATCTCTTTCTTATCTTTATCGCCTTTACGAACAGCTACTACGTTTGCGTACGGTGAATCATTTCCTTCAATGGCAATTGCATCTTTTTCTGGATTTAACTTCGCATCAATTGCATAGTTCGAGTTAATTAAAACAGCGTCGCCTTCTTTATTGTTATACACTTGTGGTAATAAACCAGGCTCGATATCCGTTTTGAATTTTAAGTTTTTCGGATTATCTGCAATATCTTTTGGAGTTGCTTTAACTGGATCTACTCCGTCTTTAATTTTTAAAATACCCTCTTTTTGTAAAATTGCTAAACCACGTCCATGGTCAGCAACAGAATTACTCATAATAATTGTTGCACCGTCTGGAAGCTCTTTTAAGCTCTTATATTTTTGAGAATATACACCAATCGGTTCTAAATGAATTTTTCCTGCTACTTCAAAATCATATTTTTTATCTTTAATTTCTTTTTCTAAATACGGAATGTGCTGGAAGTAGTTTGCATCTAAATCCTTATCCGCTAACGATTTATTTGGCAATACGTAATCTTGGAATTTTTTCACCTCTAATTCAATTCCTTTTTTCTCAAGTAACGGTTTTGCCTTTTCTAAAATTTCAGCGTGCGGTACGTTAGACGCCCCCACAACTAGTTTTTTTTCATCTTTATCTTTCCCGCCACAAGCAGCTAACCCCAAAATAGAAGTTGAAATAAGTGCTGTAAGTAATAATTTTTTCATTTGAAACATCCTCCCGTTTTTTATTATCTTTTATCTATTCGAGTCGTTACACGATCACCAATCCACTGAATGAAAAATACAACTAGTAATACACAAATTGTCGCAACGATTGTTACGTCGTTATTTCCTCGTTGGAACCCCTCTAAATAAGCAAGTGTTCCAAGGCCACCAGCACCAACAACTCCCGCCATTGCTGTATAGCCTACTAAAGCAATTGTCGTAACTGTAATACCAGACACTAATGCTGGTAACGATTCTGGAATTAGCACTTTCAAAATAATTGTGCTTGTTTTTGCTCCCATTGCTTTTGAAGCTTCAATTACACCTTTATCAATTTCACGAAGGGCAATTTCAACCATTCTCGCGTAAAACGGTGCCGCTCCAATAATTAAAGCTGGAAGTGCAGCACTCGCTCCAAGAATTGTTCCAAGTAGAATCTTTGTGAATGGGATTAATAAAATGATTAAAATAATGAACGGTATCGAGCGAAAAATGTTTACGAACGCTCCAATCGCCGTGTTAACCGCTTTGTTTTCCCATAAATTATCTTTCGCTGTCATAAAGAGTAACAATCCTAAAATGAGTCCTAAAACAAATGTGGCAAGAGCTGCGATTGCCGTCATATATAACGTTTCACCAGTTGCTTCTAACATTTGATTCCAATCAACGTTTGTGAGTAACTTATCCATGTGCAATCACCTCTAGCTCTACTTGATCTTGATGTATTCCCTCTATTGCTTGCTGAATCGCTGTTTCCTCACCATTTAAATGAACAACTAAACTACCGTAAGAGCCGTTATTCGTTTGTGCGATATTTCCTTGCAAAATGCTAACTTCTATATCACTGCGCTGCATTAATCTTTGAAGCACTGGTCTTTCTACAGCCTCACCGATAAACTGCAAACGAATTACTTTTCCATCTGGATACTTTTCAATTAAACTTTCAATCGTTTCATTTGTATCTTCAGAATCCGTTAACTGCTGTACAAATCGTTTCGTAATGTCTTTCTGCGGATTACGGAACACATCAAGTACTGGACCTGTTTCTACAATCTTTCCTTTCTCCATTACCGCAACACGATTACAAATCTTTCGAATTACGTGCATCTCGTGTGTAATGAGTACAATTGTTAAACCGAGACGCTTATTAATATCTAATAATAAATCTAGAATTTGATCTGTCGTTTCTGGATCAAGAGCTGACGTTGCTTCATCACATAAAAGTACTTTTGGATTGTTAGCTAATGCTCTTGCAATCCCAACGCGTTGCTTTTGTCCTCCGCTTAGCTGGGATGGATACGCGTCTCCTCTTCCTTCTAAACCAACAAGATGAATTAATTCATCAACACGTTTTCTTCTCGCCGCCTTATCGACACCTGCAATTTCAAGTGGGAACTCGATATTTTCACGTACAGTTCGTGACCAAAGTAAGTTGAAGTGCTGAAAAATCATTCCGATTTCTTGCCTTGCCTTACGAAGTTCGCTTCCTGTAATTGCTGAAATGACACGATTTGCAATTGTAATTTGGCCAGAAGTTGGTTTCTCTAGCTGATTGAATAATCTAATTAAAGAACTTTTTCCAGCACCACTATATCCGATAACACCAAATATTTCACCTTTATCTATTTTTAAATTGGCATTATCTACAGCAGTGACATCACCGCTTTTTGCTTTATATATTTTCTTTACATTTTCTAATAAAATCATGATGTTCACCCCTTTTTGTTTGGACATACTCCGCAATTTTTTATTTTTGATGCGTGTAATCCACCATTATCATTACTTTTATTATTTGAATGTCCTCCACATTCAAACAACAAAAAAACCTTTCCGCTTTAGAGAAGCAGAAAGGTTTATATGCGTATATAACAACATTATCCCTCTCTCTCATCTCTCAAAGCATTTGCTTTGCAGGAATTGGCACCATTTCAACATAAGTTGACGGTTGCCGGGCTTCACAGGGCACAGTCCCTCCACCTCTCTTGATAAGAGAAATCAGATTACATTTTCGTCTGATTTGTAATTTATGAAATTGTCTATATTTTATGAATTGAATTGTATCAATATCCACACACCATGTCAACAGAAATTTTCGCAAAAAATGAAACTTCAGAATTTTAAGCACCTACTGACATTGGTTTACATATATGAAACATCGATTCAACTAATAGCATCGTTCGATACGTTCCCGAATATTGCACACGTCCATCATTCATTAGCATTTGCAATCGTACATTGCCTTTCACCAATTGTTTTATATCTTCCTCATCTACACAAACGATCTGCTCCGTTCCTCTTTCCTCATGTAGCAGCTCTATATAATCTCTTGAAATTTGTAACGAACAACTTTCATCTCCAAAGCGGAAATTAACAGTTTTCTCTCCTTGTCTTAAAAGCGGCTCTAAATGATATTGACCATTAGCGTAATTTACAAATGATTGCAGCAAAGAATATAATTTCACCCTAAATCACATCCTTCATATCACTTTCTATTACACATATCATTCCCTCTCACTAAAGAGCAATCCTGTTACTTTCGCTCGACAAATACTGTAATCACCCTGCATCTCGACATATTTCCCAAGAAATATGTCGAGGCGGCAAAAACTTTGCCGCCTACTTTAATTCTGTATATAAATATTCAACCGAATGAAATGCATATATCTTCTTCATGAGTGTCGCATTTTCAAAAACAAGTAAACACGGTACACTTTCGATTCCATACTCTTTCGCTAAATGCGGAGCATAATTTAAATCTAACATCCCAATTTTCAGATCCTCAATTGTCATCTCAACAACCGTTAACATCTTTTTTGCTAATTGGCATGTTCCACACATTGGAGTATATACATATAGCACTGTTTTTTCTTCGTTCTCTATTAAGGCTGTAGCTTCGGCTCCTGTCCAGTCAATCACTTCTATCATTCCTTACCGTAAATATTCTGTATAAACGTCAATGTCAGCTCCCCATAATACATTTGCTAAGTGTGAAGATGGCGCAGTTGCCACTTCTCGGTACGAGCGATCAATATAAATATGCTCTGCTTGCGGAAATTCTTTTCGAAATTGTTTCCTTAACTTTTCTCCAGCATCATCAGCATCCACTAGCACATACACTTCCTTATCAAAAAACTGATCAACGAGCTCATCCATTTTCGACAAACCAATTGTACCATTTGTACAAACAATTTCCACCGGTTCACGAATAATAGATTCAATCTTTCTTCTATCTGATGTACCTTCTACAATAATGACTTTTTCTACATAAATCATATGTCATCACCCGATCACCATATACTATACAACCTTTAACTTAGTATATAGTATATTCGTTATTTTCATGTTGTTTCCTGTTTATTTTTGCAAAAGAAAAGCGGAACCGACTGTTTAGCCCTGTTGGCTAAGGTTCTTTCGCATAGAAGACGCTTTTTGCCTTGGCGAAACCACCAAACAATCTAGCCGCTGGAGCTGGACAATAAAGAAAAGCGCAAGCAGCTAGAACTGCATAAAACTTAAACGAAAAGTTTTTCCAAAAACGTTCTCCTACACGATAATTAGTATATGATTTTACGTTCATTATTTTACATAAAATAAAAAAAGGACAGCACAAAGGCTGTCCTTTAGTCGACTATAATTAGTCTTGGTTTGTCATTTCTGCATATTTTTCAGCAGTTAATAACTTTTCAACTTGGCTTGCATCAGAAAGTTCAACTTTAACCATCCATGCACCCTCGTATGGAGATTCGTTAACAAGTTCTGGTTGGTCACTTAATTCTTCGTTTACTGCTACAACTTTACCGCTTACAGGTGCGTATAACTCAGAAACTGTTTTAACAGATTCTACGCTTCCGAATGGCTCGTCAGCTTCAATTGTTGCACCTACTTCAGGAAGTTCAACGAATACGATATCGCCTAGCTCACCTTGTGCAAAGTGAGTAATACCGATAACAACTTCATTACCTTCAGTTTTTACCCATTCGTGTTCTTCAGAGTAACGTAAATTATTTGGAATGCTCATGACTGTACCTCCAGTGAATGTATTAATTATGTAAAAATACCTTATTGGTACTTTTTCCACACACTTTCAAACTGCTCTTCGTTAAAACCAAGTGTTACATTCGTTCCATTTGTTACAATTGGACGTTTAATCAACATGCCATCAGATGCTAAAAGCTCGTACATTTCGTCTTCGCTTGCATCTTTCAACTTATCTTTCAGACCAAGTTCACGGTAACGCATTCCACTTGTATTAAAGAATTTTTTTAATGGTAATTCACTTTTTTCATGTAAATTACGTAAATCTTCTTTTGATGGTGGATTTTCAACAATATGAATCATCTCATATGCTACATCGTTTGCCTCAAACCATTTCTTTGCTTTTTGACATGTGCCACACTTTGGATATGAATAAAATGTTACTGTCATAAATTCACCTACTTTTTTACTAACCTTTACCTTTATCATATAGAAAACGTTTTATTATTTCAAACGATTATTCGCTAAACTTTTACTTATTTCGTGATAAATTTTAATAATCCTGCGAATTTTCCTTATTTTCCCGCCATTTGTTAAGAAAAAAATAAATATATAATTTTTTTGGATTCTTTCCCAATTCCCCGCCGAACATATATCTTAAACAAACGTTTGATTAAATTCCTATTTTTCTTTGTTCCCCTTGAGCTGCATCAATTTCTTCCTACCGAACATATATCCTAAACAAACGTTTGATTAAATTCCTATTTTCCCTTGTTCACCCTTGAGCTTCATCAATTTCTTCCTACCGAACATACATCTTAAACAAACGTTTATTTAACCGTTTCAGCCTATAGCCACAAAACCTGGAAACACTTTAAATGACAAAATCTTACAGATAAAAGGAACTAACGATTTTGACCGTAGTAGTGAGCCCGCAAGAAAGTTATTAAACCTATCATCAATAAAGCCAAAGTAACTGCTCCTGAGAATATGAAATTCAAATTACTGACTGAAATAAAAAAAGAAGTACCCTTGATTAGAGACAGAGGTACTTCTTTTTTTATCATAAATCTAAAGGTAAACGTATCCTTTATTAAAGTAGAAATGTATACTTTTCTACTTTTTCGTAGTTTATTCAAAATCTTTGCGGAACCGCCACTAGCTCATTTACATAATTATCGTTAGGTGAAGTTACTTATATTTTTCTACGTACTAAATAAAAAGCTAAGGAACCCATAATAATAGGTGCAACTAAACTAGAAGAATATGCACTAGTAATAGTAAAAAGAGAGAGTATAAATATATAGATAAGAGCTAGTCCAATAAATACAGGAATTCCAAATCGAAACTTCCTACATTGTTTTATGTTCCTGTATAACATTTCTCCAATTAGGCAAGCTACAAGATCTAATATGCTACCAAATATAATGAGAATTACAACGAATCCTAATATGTTAGGTAAATCATTCTCGTAAGAATAACTAGGATCAGAAATATACGGTATTAAGAACCATATGATAATAAAAGTAAGCAGGCTTACAGCATAACTAATTAAAAATTTCCCCAACGTAATCATCCTCATAATTTTCTAATATTATCTTCATTATATGACATAATGTTCTATTATTAATAGCAAGACTACCATCCACGAAATTGCTAATTGAATGAAATAAAAAAAGACGCATTTAAATGGATGCGTCTTTTGGCGATGTTTCTTTTGTGAAATCATATAAAGCAATCGCGCCTAAAATAACCAATATACTTTCAGGGGCATCTAACAAAATAGTTCTCCAAGTTTCTGATATTACCCATTTAATACCTGCTGATTCAAGATATGCTTGAAAATAACCGATTGTAAAATCAATTACAAATAAACATACAAGTAATGTTAGACCAAACCGAATTAATTTCTTGTTTTTAAACATGTAACACCTCTCAAAATTCATTGGATATTTCTGTTTTCAGTTCTTTATATACAAAAATCCCTATATTTAATTTTAACATACAAAATATCCCAATAAATACAATATGCATATTTGCATATTTCATAAATATTGAGGAATTACTTTTAATAAAAAATCCCTACAAGTGTAGAATAAACTAGCTTTAGCAATGCAAACAATTAATCGCATAAATAACGAAATCATTTGAACCACTATATAGACAATCCCAGCCCTTGAAATAAGGGGAAATCCACGTTCCTGGCTACCTACCATAATGAATAACCCGCCGCATAACGCTACAACGGATGCGATAGCACCGACAGGTAAGAAATTACTGCAAAGAAAAAGCCATGTATACACATGACTTTCATAGCATAAGTAATAATCAAAATCCCTTTTTCTTCATCAGCAATTTTTGCTTGCTGACACTTTTCTGAAGCTTTCCTTTTCCCCATCTCTTTAGAAGGTATTCGAATCCTAAGAACATAATATTCGTCCTCTACTTTTTCAAACAGGCATTATAATTTTAAAAACTATCTTTCTTTTTCCCATGATATTCGAAATTCTCCACCATGATCTTCCGTTTTAATTTTAACCTTATATGTATCATCCTTAGATACTTTAATGCTTTTTTTACCTTCGCCACTATTAAATTCTAGTATAGTATTATCATTTGAATCTACAACATAAGCAATTATAGTTCCTTGTTTAGTTTTATCAGTAAAAGAAAAGATCCAATTCTCCCCTTTTTTAACTTTCCTATCTTGAGTTGCAGATCCAGTAAATTTCCTATAGTCCCCCGATATACTACCAGATACGCTATCTGAAGAACCATGAACCTTACCACCAACAATCGTTCCCTCTCTTGTAAAACAACCACTAAGAACCACCAAACATAGAACAAATAATAATGTATTTTTAATAGTTTTCAACATCATTCCCCCCTTATTCTCACAATAAATACCCCCTATTTACATTCAAAAAAACTATAGCATCTATAATATTATTTTAACTCTTCACGCAACTTCATTTACATATCCAGTAAAAATCACCTCTGATATATGTTCATGATTAAAAAACATATTATATTCAGTTGAAATATTTCCGATAGGATAATAACAAGCTATATACTCCCAAGTTTCCTTAGTTTTTGAATCTTCTTCTTTTCATTAATGGCTGTTCCCATGTTTTAAACCTCACAACTGAATAAATCGGAAGTAATGTATCTTTCACTACCTTTTCCATTTTAATTCACCACTTTATTTAATGAAAAATTTACCTATTTTATATAAAATAAAAAAACTAATAGGAACTGTAATTAAATATATTAATGAAAAGATTATTTTTTCTTTTAAATTATATGTAGCATCAAACATTGTAAAAATAATAGTACCAAAAAAACAAATCACAAAAAGAACTTTTAAATTTTTTTTCAAACTTTCTAAAGTCATAAAAGATACTCCTTTTTACTTTATCTCTACTTCAACACCTGTATCCACAAGACTAGCTCTAGGTTCCCAAGGGAAATTCATTTTAAATCCACTTAAACTTATCTTTAGTGAACTACCGGCTTGTCCAAGTGAAGCTGAACCACCAAGATGTAAATCATGATATCTATACCCACTTCATATTTTGGTAAAGAGGCCTCCTCCCCAAGTTCAAAACCATTTTTATCTATTTTATCAGCAACTTCTGCATTCCCCATACTTAAACTAGCTTCTACATAAAAAAATAAGAAGCCTCGTTTACAGGCTCCTTCATCATCTATTCAAATAATCTGCGATGGTTTGAAATACGACGATGTACATATTATGAATACTTTCTTCTGTATTTCCGCCATTAGATAAACCAACTGCCCATTGTTGCCCTTCACCACTTCCGATATTTGCAAACCCTTGCGTATACATGGCATTTACATCTTTTCGGGCACTGTTATACTCTATCCCTTTTGTAATAAAAATCGAATATGATTTATCTTGTAAACCGATAAAAAACACTGGTTTCTTTAGCGATGAAAATACATTTTTATACTGATCTGTTGAGGCTTCTTGAAAGTGAGTTTTCATTATTAGAAAACCATCCACTTCCTTAGATTTCTTTTCCAGTTCCTCTAACTTCATTTCCTCAAACTTTACATTCCTAAACGTATCTTTCGGTTTTTCTCCAATAACTCCAATTACGAGTGCTCTTCCGTTATATTCTAATTTCTCTCCTTCTTTATCCTTTGCACACCCAGCACTGACTAGGCATATCAATATAAAAACTAAGAAATACGATAAACGCTTCATTTAGCACCCTCCCCTTCTTTTCAGTCAAGTGACAAAAACGTAAGGTGAATTCAAGAAAATGTAAGTAAAATCGATAGCCCAAATTACGTTTCTATATTATAATCAATTGAATTTACTTACATTACTAAACATAGGAGATTATTATGAAGAAATTTAAACTTTCATCTTTTCTTCCGTTAAGTTATATACTTCTACTCGTACTCGTAAGTCCCCTTTACGATGTATTAAATAAATCTACTGTACACGCAGTAGATGTCACAACTGTAGTAGATGATTGGATTCCATTTGTGAAAGCATTTATTATTCCTTATTTACTTTGGTTTCCTTACTTATACGGCGCACTTATTTATTACTGCTTTGCCGATCGAAAACAATATTATGTCACTTTAAGTAGTATCATTCTTGGAAAACTTGCTTGTTTTTCTATTTATTATTTTTGGCAGACAACTGTACCACGTCCAACAGTCGTTGGGACAGACGTATTTTCCGAACTAGTCCGCTATATTTATAGTATCGATCAACCAGTCAACTGTTTCCCTAGCATTCACGTTCTTACTACATTTGTTATTATGTTAGCTGCCTTTAGACGTAGAGAACAACATGCTTTTGAATATTACATTCTTACCTTCTTCGGTACGCTTATTATTTTATCAACGCTATTTACGAAGCAACATGCATTTGTAGACGCCATTTCTGGAATGACGCTTGCAAGCATACTTTACTTCGGCGTTCAGCTGTTATTAGCAAAAGAAACAGTACGTGTTCCAGTAAAACAAAATCATAAAATGTAAAAAGCAGACTGTGGCTTCTCAGTCTGCTTTTCTCTATATAAAAGGAGATTTTCAATTTAAGATTGCGGTACAGTCATATCACCAGAGTGAATACGACCTGCTTTTTTAAGAGCAATGTAAAGTATATAAGAAACAGCTACTGGAATGACGATATAAGTGATTACCATCGCTGGGACAACTTCCCATCCTTCGCTGGAAATTAAATTAATTGGTGCGATAAGAGAACTTAATCCAAGACCTGCAATTTCTTTTCCTGCTTCCAGTTGGAAAATTAATGCTGATACTGGACCAACTATCGCACTGGCGACAACAGTTGGGACGAGAATCATTGGATTTTTAGTGATATTTGGCAGCTGTACTTTCGGAGTACAAAGAGCTTGAGCTAATATACCACCTAAATTGTTTTCTTTCGCAGAGATGACAGAGAATCCGATAAACTGAGCAACGCAGCCTGCAAGAGCAGCACCACCTGCAACACCGTCTAAGCTAAGTGCAATCGCTAACGCAGCTGATGAAGCTGGAGAGATAAGTAATAGTCCCCAAACGACTGCAATGACGATAGAAGCGATAAACGGGCTACCAGCTGAACTATCTTTAATGAAAGCTCCAACTGCATTTAAAACAGGAGTAATATTATGAGATAACCAAATACCTATTAAACCAGAACCTAATATTGCCGCAAATGGAACGAGCATCATATCTAACGCAGTTTTTCCACTTAAACGTTTACCAATATATACAGCTAAAGTTGCTGTTAATAATGCACCAATTGGTTCACCTGTTTTAATAATTAGACCTGCTTCAGTAATTGAAATGGATCCGGCACCAATCGCTCCAGCTACCATAGCCGAGAAGATTACAAGTCCATTTGCACCGAGCATAAAAGCAATTCCGGCACCAATGGCTGGTGCCATAAGTGATTTTGCAACAACTCCGATTGTAATAAGCAACGGAATATCAACAATTCTTCCTATATTTTCGATTAGTAAACCAATTCCAAGGGATACGAAAATACCTTGTGCGATTCCAGCTGATGCTTTAAATACACGAGACATTATATATTCCTTCATTTGTTTCACCTTCTCCTATAAGTTAGTAACCAATTGTTTTCATATAGTCACGTAAAATATCGTTTGATTTTGCGAATCGAGATTCTTCATCCTCTGTTAAATTTAGTTCTACAATTTCTCTTATACCATCTCTAGTAATAATAGCTGGTACTCCTGTACAAATATCATATTCACCGTACTCACCATCTAAAATAGCTGATACAGCAATTACACGGTGATCATCGTTAAAGATTGAGCTCGCAATATATGCTAAAGAATTTCCGATTCCGTAATAAGTAGTACCTTTTCGTTTATAAATTTCCCATCCAGCTTTTGCAGTCTTCTCAACAATTTCATCTAAATCTATTTCACCAAATCGGTCTTTTTTCTCTTCTAAAATTTGCAGAATTGGTTTTCCACCAACAGTTACGTGTGACCAAGCAACCATTTGAGAATCACCATGTTCTCCTAATGAATACCCATGAATACTACGAGGATCTACATGTAACATTTCAGATAAAATTGTTCGTAAGCGAGAAGAATCTAGTGATGTACCAGTACCGATCACACGATTTCTAGGTAATCCAGATAATTTCCACACTTCATATGTAATAATATCAACTGGGTTCGATGCAAGTAAGAAAATACCATCAAATCCACTTTCCATTACGCCTCCAACAACACTTTCCATAATCTTCGCACTCGCTCCTAAAGTATCTAAGCGACTTTGTCCTGGTTTTGGTGCTGGTCCTGCTGTAATAATAACGATGTCCATATCTTTGCAGTCTTCATAACTTCCTGCATATACTTTTGTTCTTGTATTTGTAAAGTTAATGCAGTGTGATAAATCCATTGCTTCCCCAACTGCACGTTCATGATTTATATCAATTAATAATAGCTCTTCGCAAATGCCTTGATTGACAATGGAATATGCACAACTTGATCCAACTAATCCAGTACCGATAATTGCAATTTTTCTTGTATTTCTTTTCATAGCAATCTCTCCTAATTGATCATACAATCTATTTCTTTTGTTCTTTACACTCCTAATTATAGAGGTTCCCACGATAGAAACCATGGATACTTTGTGAAATATCGAACAAACTTTTTGTCCTTTTTGTGAATTGTTATATTCCATTTTCGTCATATTTGTTACAACTGGAAAAATATTTATTATGTATTTATTGACATATACAAAAAGAAAACGAGCGAATCCATTTTCGCTCGTTTTTTCATCCTATTATTCTGCACTTAATTGACTTTTTAATTGCTGTACAATCATCGGATTAGCTGGTGCTGCTGGCTTATAATAACTCTTTTGCTTTGCGTACTCATACATATTACGTTGGCGCGCCTCATCTTGATTACGAATTTGGATTAACGTTTGATGTAACTGTTCATTATCAGACTGAGCAATATAATTTGCATAACTTGTTAAACTTGCATTTAATCCTGCTAAATAATCATTTACCATATCTTTTTCATTCATTTTCCGCTTCCTCCTATCCTAGGAAAGTCATTAATTGCTGTTTCGTATTTCGTGCATCTTGCGCATCTTTTTGTAGCATTTGTTTCAGTTGTGGATCTGTACACGTCTGTGCATACTGCTCCAACTTGTTAATAATTGTTGCGTGTCCACCAATTAAATGACGTAAGTTTTCTACTTCAAGCTCTGTTAAGTTTTGCATAGAATACTCCTACCTTTCTTTATTTGTTCACTGTTAGTATTTAGCTCTTTTTTGATTGTATACATAAATTAACTTTTTCACGTGCATACAAAATAAAAGATGAATAGCTAAGCCATTCATCTTTTATACTGGTTATGTATTTATTTTTATAGAGATACAATCATACTTATGCTCACAAGTAAGTTCCATACAATGTGTAAAATAATACTAGGTATAATAGATTGCGTCTTTTCGTATAACATTGCAAATACTATGCCCATAATCGTTGCCGTAATTAGAAGACCTCCATGAAGAATTCCAAAAATGAAGGAAGAAATAATGATACCAACTAAAAAATTATATTTCTTTTCTAAAAATCGATATAAAATACCTCGAAATAGAATTTCTTCTTTAATCGGTGTAATGATAGCAACACTTAACACATATATAATACTTTGTATGCTATTTTGAAGCCCTAAACTCCCTAATTGTTTCTTTTGTTCTGCTACACTTTCAAAACTAAACACATGTAACATTAAATATTGTGATAACGCAATGACAATAAAACCAATTAATAGATATAAATATGTCTTTCCATTCTCCAAAACGGATACATCCCAAATATATTTAATAAAATGAAGAACTGGTTTATAAGCTAATAAAACGATGGCAACAACAGCTGCATCTATTAAAAGGAAATAGTACCCCTCTAAATTATCACGCAACGCTTCCTCACCATAAATTCCAAAAGCTAAACCGAGGAATAACCCTCCTAGAAGTAAGAACCCTAAAATGGTTGCTATCATTACAAATAGATTTTTATATGTTATATTTTCTATATTTCTTTCCACACTATACGCTTCTACCACTGTTTCCCTCATACTATTCCTCCATTTGTTTTCATTTTCCTTAATAAAAATCCTTTAATGTAAATATAAAGATAATATAACGAAACTTTCAAAAAGAATAATATGCAATTTTACATATTATGAAAAATTTATATTCTATAGTTTTAGGAATCAGATTGCTATATAATAATTATTATATGAAGTTTCAAAAAATTTCTATCCACCATAACCCTCGCATCATATAAAACTTATTAGCTAAAGGAGCAATGAACATGAAAACACATGACTTCCTTACAGAAATCCAGAAGGGCTCTGAACCTAATCCCTATCAAGATCCTATCGTATTCAGTTTCGTTTGCCTTTCCTTAGCCATATACACATTTTTCAAACCTGCAAAATAATATCATTTAATGAGAAAAAGCCTACCATTCTTTTGGAATCATATGTACTAAAAAACCTTAGAATCACTTCTAAGGTTTTTAGTTGCCTCGCTTCTTATTCACTCTTTCATTCCATATAATCCTTTAATAAACGTTTCCAATAATACATGTAAACTTGTATCTAAATCTAATGGCAGACCAAATCCGCCCTGCTGTTCAATCGACGCAAATCCATGACAAATACTTCTAAATCCGCGTGTCGCATGAAGTGCATTCTCTCCTTCTAAATCGTACTGTTGTAAAACCTGAAGACAAAGCTTTACAATTCCGTCACCTTCTTTTCTTACTTCTTCATCTCGTAAAAAGGTTGCTTCATATAGTCCAGGATGTTTTCGAACAAACGCTACATACGCTTCTCCTAATGCATGAATTGCTTCATCCATACGTTTATCCTCGGCCGCTTCTTCCAGCTTGTTATGCAGCTGTTGTATTCCGTAAATACCAAGATGTTTCCGTACATCTTGTAACCCTTTTACATGATTATATAGTGAGGGAGAACGTATCCCTAACCTTTGCGCTAATGAAGCTAATGTTACTTCTTGTATTCCATTTACATCTGCAATTTCTGCTGCTGTTTCTACAATTTTCGGTAATGTAAGTCCGATTCTCGGTGTCATAAATTAACCCTCTTTCATGCTTTCTATATTCCGCCTAGCTTCCTTAATAGCAAGCTCTATAATAGCGCCTGGATCATTTATCATTTTTCCATGCCCTGCCGCAAGCAAGGACGGCTCATATTCTCTTAGCTTCTCTGCACTTTGTAATGCGACTTCTTTACTCCATGTTGCCATCGCAGGAAACGGAAACCAAAATTTCATTTGTCCCGAAACAGCCATCCCCCCTCTTGTTTGAAATGCATCCCCAACAATAAGAGCTTTATTTCGTATATCAAGAAACGACATGGATCCTGGCGTATGTCCCGGTGTCATAATCGCAAGAAGCGATCCAACTCGGTCGCCATCTTCTAATAAAACATCAGGTACCGTTTTCACCTTTTTAGGTACACCGCCTTTTATTGGCGTATTTGGTTCATCCTTTTGTAACGTCGTATCGCCTTCTAACAGCTTTGCGTCCCGCTTAGAAATATAGACTGGAACATGAGGAAGTACTTCCTTTAATGCGTCTAATGCACCGATGTGATCATCATGCGCATGTGTTAATACAATATTCGTAATTGGTTTTCCTATTTTCTCAGCCGCCTGTAAAATTCCTTTTGCGCTATATGGCAAAGCAGCATCAATTAAAGTTAAACCATCTTCTTCCTCCACAAAGTAACAATTCACTGGAAACACTCTTGGCAAAAATGACAATTGATATACCGTTTGCTCATGTATCATTCTCATATTTCCATCTCCCTTTTCACGAAAACTAATACTATTAGTTTTATTATACTAATGTCGTTAGTTTTATGTCACTAAAAATTTTATTTTTTCAGAAAAAAAAGAACAGTAGTCGTATAAACGACTACTGTTCTTTACAAAGTATTAAACTGTATAACGCTCATCTTCTAAAATTTTCGCAGCGATTTCACGTTTCTTCGGAATTACGTTAAGTGGTGTGTGACGAGTTAATTTACGTAATGATGATAACATCATGCGTAGCATGTCGCCATTTTCAACTGCAATAAGTGTTTCTTTCGCATGTGCTTCGATTTCGTTGAACGCTTCTTGGCAGAATACTTCAGTGTATAACACTTTTTGTTTATTCTTTTCAAGACCAGTTGTTTTAATTGCTTTTTCTGTACGAAGAACAGCTGATTCCATTGCGTATAGGTTACTTACGATGTCAGCGATATTCACAAGAATTTCTTGTTCTTTATCTAATGCTTTACCGTATTTTTGAGCAGCTAATCCAGCTACCATTAAGCCGATTTTCTTCGCGTTACTTACTAAATATTTTTGAAGTGCTAATGGCTCATCGCCTACTTCTTCTGGCATCATCATCATTAACTCTTCTTGTAATTTTTGTGCTTTTTGAAGAAGTGGTAATTCACCTTTCATCGCTTTACGTAAGAACGTACCTGGTACGATTAGGCGGTTAATTTCATTCGTTCCTTCGAAAATACGGTTAATACGAGAATCACGGTACATTCTTTCAATCTCGTACTCTGCCATAAATCCGTAACCACCGTGAATTTGAACACCTTCATCTACTGTATAATCTAGTACTTCAGAACCGAATACTTTATTTAAAGAGCACTCGATTGCATATTCAGCGATAGAAGCTGCTACTGCTTTACCGTCTTTTACTTCTTCTTCAGATAATGTGCTCATGCGGCTTTCGAATAACCCTACTGTACGATATACAGAGCTTTCAGCTGCATATGTTTTTGCTGCCATATTCGCAAGTTTCTCTTGAATTAATGGGAAGCGAGCGATTGGTTGTTTGAACTGTTGACGTTGGTTTGCATATTGTGCTGAAATTTCTACTGCACGTTTCGCAGATCCAACTGTACCAACACCTAATTTATAACGGCCGATATTTAAAATGTTGAACGCGATAATATGACCTTTACCGATTTCACCAAGTAAATTTTCTTTCGGTACTAATGCATCTTCTAAAATTAACGTACGAGTTGAAGAACATTTAATACCCATTTTCTTTTCCTCTGGGCTTGTAGATACACCAGCGTAGTCTTTCTCTACGATAAATGCTGAGAAGTGCTCTCCATCAATTTTTGCGTATACGATAAATACGTCAGCGAATGCAGAGTTTGTAATCCACTGTTTTTCACCATTTAATACGTAATGTGTACCTTCTGCATTTAAACGTGCCGTTGTTTTTGCACCTAATGCGTCAGATCCTGAACCTGGCTCAGTTAATGCGTATGCAGCTAATTTTTCACCAGTTGCAAGTAATGGTAAATACTTTTTCTTTTGCTCTTCGTTACCGAATAATACGATTGGTAACGATCCGATACCTACGTGAGCACCGTGAGTAATTGCAAAACCACCAGCGCGAGAGAATTTCTCTGCGATTAACGCTGAGCTTACTTTATCAAGTCCAATTCCGCCGTACTCTTCTGGTACGTCAGCGCCTAATAAACCAAGTTCCCCAGCTTCTTTTAAAAGACGAACAGAACGATCAAACTCATGTTGCTCTAAATATTCAAGCTCTGGAAGAACTTCATTTACGATAAAGTCCTCTGTCGTTTTTGCAATCATTTTATGCTCAGATGAAAAATCTTCTGGCGTAAACACTTGATCAATCGTAATCTCATCTACTAAAAAGCTACCGCCTTTAACCGCATTTCCTACTGTTTTTTCCATGAAAATTTCCTCCTTCATATTTTCATAAGCCACTTCTCTCATTTTGAAAGAAGCTGGCTCTCCCGTTTATTTTTTATAAACCTTTGTTGCTTCCATTCTTTGCATTGGCAGCGTCTCGTTCTGAGCAAGCCACCTGCACTTTTTATAATCCAGTTCCAGCGGCTAGAATGTTCGGTGGCTTCGCTTCTTCCTGCGAGGCAAAGAGCGCCTCTACGTCTGAAGCTCCATCCTCCTCACATTCTGAGCGAGCCGCTTCCACTTTTTTTATAGTAATTCAAACACTCCCGCTGCTCCCATTCCGCCGCCGATACACATTGTTACGATACCGAATTGTTCGTTGCGGCGTTTCATTTCGTGAATAAGAGATAGTGTTAGTTTTGCTCCTGTACAGCCAAGTGGGTGTCCAAGTGCGATTGCACCGCCGTTTACGTTTACTTTTTCTTCATCTAAACCAAGTTCACGAATAACTTGGATTGATTGTGAAGCGAATGCTTCATTTAGTTCGAACAAGCCAATATCAGATAGCTCTAAGCCAGCTAGTTTTAACGCTTTTGGAATGGCAGCGATTGGACCAATTCCCATCACTTCTGGTGGTACGCCAGCTACTGCAAATGAACGGAATTTCGCAAGTGGCTTCATACCATCGCTCACTGCTTTTTCACGGTCCATTAATAGTACAGATGCTGCACCGTCACTCATTTGTGAAGAGTTACCAGCTGTTACAGAACCGCGAACGTTAAATGCTGGACGTAATTTACCTAAAATATCTATTGTCGTCTCTGCTCTTACACCTTCGTCTTGTGCGAAAATGATTGTTTCTTCTTGCAGTTTGTTGTTTGATCCAACAGTACGTAACGTTACATCTACAGATACTGTTTCATCAGCAAAGTTCCCTGCAGCTAACGCTTTCGCAGCACGTTGATGACTTCTTACTGCAAAGGCATCTTGCTCTTCACGAGAAATTCCATATTTCACAGCAACTTGCTCTGCTGTATGTCCCATACCCATATAATATTCTGGAGCTGCTTCTACAAGGCGACTATTTGGACGAACAACGTGTCCCATCATTGGAACTAAACTCATTGATTCCGCTCCGCCTGATAATACCGCTTCCGAGTGACCAAGCATAATGCGCTCTGCTCCGTAAGCGATACTTTGTAAACCTGAAGAACAGTAACGGTTAATTGTAATAGCTGGAACATCGTAAGAAAGTCCTGCTAATCCGCCGATATTACGAGCCATATTTAAACCTTGCTCTGCTTCTGGCATCGCACAACCGAAAATCAAATCATCGATTGGTCCTTCATAATTCGCACGCTTTAACGTTTCTTTTACTACTAACGCCCCTAGATCGTCAGGACGAACTGTTTTTAATGAACCCCTCTTTGCTTTTCCAATTGGTGTTCTTGCTCCCGCAACAATGACAGCTTCTCTCATGAACGATATCTCCCCTCGTTATTAGTTACGTAATGGCTTTCCTTTTACAAGCATGTGCTGCATTCTTGCTTGTGATTTCATCTCACTTACTAAGCTAATAAATGCTTCACGTTCTACATCTAATAAATACTGCTCATCAACTTCTGTTCCGTACGGTACTTTTCCGCCCGCAATGACATATGCAAGTTTCTTCGCAATGTGAAGATCGTACTCTGAAATGTAACCAGATAAATGCATTGCTTCTGCACCAAGTGCAAGAGTTGCATATCCTGTTTCACCAACAACCGGTATCTTTTTACGGATCGGCGCTTTATAACCAGCTTCATATAAAGCAAGTGCTTTCTGTTTCGCATCGTATAGTAAGTGATCACCATTCACACTAATACCGTCTTTATCACCTAAGAAGTTATGAGAAACTGCTTCTTGTCCTGAAGTTGAAACTTTCGCCATTGCGACTGTTTCGAACACTTTATTTGCAACTTTTTGCAGATCAAACTCTACGCCGTTTGCCATTTTATTTAAGTGTTTAATGTATAGCTCTTTATTACCGCCTCCGCCAGGGATTAAGCCAACACCAACTTCTACTAAGCCCATATACGTTTCACTAGAAGCTTGAATGCTCGCTGCTGGTAAACATACTTCTGTACCTCCGCCAAGCGTCATACCGTATGGTGCTGCTACAACTGGCTTAGAAGAGTACTTAATTTTCGTCATTGCATCTTGGAAGTTTTTCACAACCCACTCAATTTCAAAGTAGTTGTCATCTTGTGCTTCCATTAAGATCATTGCTAGGTTCGCACCAACGCAGAAGTTCTTCGATTGGTTACCGATAACAAGACCTTTATAATTCTTTTCTACTTCATCAACAGCGTAGTTAATCATTTGCGTAATATCCATACCGATTGCATTGCTCTTCGAATGGAATTCTAAGCAAAGGATGCCGTCGCCTAAATCAATTAAGCTCGCTCCGCTATTTTTCTTTAATACGCCATTTTTCGCTTTTAATTGCTTAAGAGAAATTGCCTTTTTATTACGTTCGATTAGCTTATATTCGCCATTATCGTAATAGTAGCTATCTCCGTTATCATGTTTATAGAAAGTAGTGAAACCTTTCTCTAACATTTCTTTCACCCAAGCCGGAACAACTGCGCCGTTTTCTTCCATCTTTTGAACAGACTTTTCAACGCCGATTGCATCCCAAACTTCAAATGGTCCTTGCTCCCAGCCGAAGCCCCACTTCATCGCTTGGTCAATTGCAACGATATCGTCAGCAATTTCTTTATGAAGTTTTGCAGAGTATAAAAGAGTCGGTGTAATGATGTTCCATAACAACTCTCCTGCTCGGTCTTTCGCATATACAAGCGCTTTCAATTTATTCGATAAACCTTTTTCTTGTTTACTTAACTCGATAGAAGCAGCTTTTAATTTTTTGCGAGCTTCGTACTCCATCGTTTCAGGATTTAATTCTAAAATTTCTTTTCCTTGTTTTAAGAAGAAGCCTTGACCTGTTTTACTTCCCAGCCATTTTTTATCAAGCATGTCATGCATGAAAGCTGGTACTTTAAATACATCACGCTCTTCTTCTTGTACGTTTTCATATACGTTATTTGCAACGTGTACGAATGTATCTAAACCGACAACATCTAATGTACGGAACGTTGCGCTCTTCGGACGACCAATAAGTGGGCCTGTTACAGAATCAACTTCCCCAATGCTATAGCCACGTTTTACCATCTCTTGAAGAGTTACTAATAAACCGTACGTACCGATGCGGTTTCCAATAAAGTTTGGTGTGTCTTTTGCGATAACAACGCCTTTTCCAAGAACGTCTTCGCCAAATAGTTTCATGAAGCTTAATACTTGTGGATCAGTTTCTTTCGTCGGTATTACCTCTAGAAGTTTTAAATATCGTGGTGGGTTAAAAAAGTGTGTGCCTAAGAAGTGTTTCTGGAAGTCGTCTGAACGACCTTCTGCCATTTTTTCAACTGAAATGCCTGACGTATTCGAGCTTACAATAGAACCTGGTTTACGAACAGCATCTACTTTTTCAAATAGTGTCTTTTTAACATCTAAGTTCTCAACTACTACTTCAATAATCCAATCTACATCAGCAAGACGCTCAAGATCATCTTCTAAGTTACCTGCTTCAATCAGTGCTAGATTTCCTTTCACTGTCAGAGGAGCTGGTTTTTGCTTTAATAGTTTTTGCAATGCTGTATTACTAAAACGATTTCTCACACTTTTATGTTCTAATGTAAGTCCCTTCGCTTCCTCTTCTTTCGTAAGCGCAGGTGGTACAATATCAAGCAATAATGTCGGAATACCAATATTAGCTAAGTGTGCCGCAATCCCCGAACCCATTACGCCTGAACCTAGAACAGCAGCCTTTTTAATTTGGAACATCCAATTCTCCCCCTATTCTTGAATGAATGCTCATTCAATTTTTCGACATAAGTCGCAATCAATGAGTGAGCCTCTACTAATAAATATATGATACAGTTTGAATTTTCGCAATATATTTATTGATAAAATTTTCTGAAATAAATATTTTTCTTTCATTTGGCTATGCTATATATGTATTTTCTTCACTCAAATACACTTTCCCTTTTTATAATCTGACGAAACTGGAGGAATATATATGGCAAAACTTAAGAAGAACCCTTCAAAGGCTGGAATTAGTGCAGCAAGTGTGACAGGAAACGCTGGTCCAACTGATCGAGGCGTAGAAAAGGGACGTCAAGGTAATAACCAGCAATATAAGAAGCATAATATGGGCGAAAAATAACGCTATATTTTTGGGCAGAGAACGTGGCATAATGGGTAATGGCTGCTTTTTCTGCCCAATTTATTTGTAACAAATGAGGGAATTATAATGAAACGAACAATAGTTATGATTGTAATGATTGCAACATTATTTACAGGGATGATTTTCTTCTCTTATGCACAAAGACAACAAACTGTAAGAGCCGATCAACCTAGTATTACTGGGCAATACGGAATTACAATCGATGCAGACACAGGTAAAATTTTGTATGGAAAACGGGAAGATGAACGCTCTTATCCGGCTAGTATAGCCAAAATGATGACAACCCTTCTCCTACTAGAGAATGTAAAAGAAGATGAAGAAATTACAGTTACAGAAAACGCGATTAAAACAGAAAGTCAAAGTAAGAAAATTAAGCTTCGTGCTGGGGAAAAGTTAAAGCGGGATGAGGCATTAAAACTTATGCTTATCATTAGTGCAGACCCAATAGCCGAGTCAATTGCAGAACATATCGCAGGATCAAAAAATGAATTTGTGAAAATGATGAACGCTAGAGCGAAGGAACTTGGTACAAAACATGCGACTTTCAAAAATGCTAGTGGTGCTGATGCAATAGGAAACAAAGTATCACCATATGACATTGCTATGATTACGAAAGAAGCATTAAAGTACCCAGTTGTTTTAGAACATATGAATTCAACACGTACAACTCTACATACTTCAGAACGCTCTCCCAAAATCGCAAACTATGGACGAGAAGAACTATATGACGATCCATATGCAATTGGAAGTAAAAGCGGTCTATCAGCACTCGGAAAATATACGGTCGTAACAGTGGATGAAAAAGACGGTAAACGCGTCATTAATGTTGTATTATCTTCTACTCGCGCGCAACTATATCCTGATACGAAGAAAATGGCACATTATGCATTTCAGCAATTAAAATAACCAAGGAGTATTTTCTCCTTGGTTATTTTTTAACCATACCTTTTAATACGAACGCAACGTTTGCTGGGCGCTCTGCTAGACGACGCATGAAGTAGCCATACCAGTCGTTTCCATAAGGTACATAAACACGCATTTTGTAACCTTCTTTTACTAGCTCAAGTTGACGCTCATTACGAATACCATATAACATCTGGAATTCAAATTGGTCTCTTGGGATGTTGTGTTCTTCGGCAAGTTTTTTCGTATATTCAATAATCGCTTCGTCATGTGAAGCAATTGCAGTATAATTTCCATTTAATAAGTGCATTTTAATAATTTTTTTATAGTTATCATCTACATCTTTCTTATCTGGGAACGCTACCTCTTCAGGTTCTTTATAAGCTCCTTTTACAAGACGTAAATTAGGACTATAAGCATTTAATTCTTCCATATCTTTTTCTGTACGATACAGGTAAGCTTGAATAACAGTACCAATATTATCGTATTCAGACTTTAACTGCTTAAAGATATCAATCGTCTTCCCGCAGCGTGTATAATCTTCCATATCAATTGTAACAAACACACCATTTTCTTGTGCAGCTTCCAAAATACGGCGCATATTGTTCATTACGATTTCATCAGAGATATCTAATCCCATAGAAGTCATCTTTAAAGAAAGCTGCGAATCAAGACCTTCTCTTCCAATTGCACGGATCGCTTCAATCGATTGGTTAGCCATTTCATTTGCTTCCGCTTCATTATCAACGAATTCCCCTAAATAATCGATTGTTACACAAAGACCTTGCTTGTTCAATTGTTTAATAGCTGCTGTCGCTAATTCAATCGTCTCCCCTGCGACAAAGCGACCTGCTCCAAAACGTAAACCGTACTTTTTAGCCAGTTTTGTTAGCGCTTTATTTTTAGATAAGAAAAGAAACGAATTTCGCATTAATTGTTCCATGTAATTCACCCCTATGACTTAATTTATCTGTTTTTTACCCCTCTTCAAAATTATATCATTGTTTAAAATTATTGGATACAAATAATTATTTAGATAATTTATAAAATACTATAAAAACATTTAAAACCCTATATTTTCGCTTCTTAATATGAAAGGAATATTTTTCGACATTTAGAAAAACAGAGTTTAATAGGCACAAAATAAGCATGTCGAAAATATTCGACATGCTTATAAAACCCTTTATATTCCATGTAAATTATATAAAGATATTATTAAAGAAAACTTGAGGTAACATTCACCTCAAGTTTTCTCACTGCTCATTTCTCTTCTCTTCATTCATTTTTTTAATATCCGTAATTAACTTCACCATCTCTTCTTTCGCATCTGGATACGTCTCATTCCAGTGCTTTACTAAAGCCGGCATCGTCTTAGCTATGTAAGAATACAGTGCCCACTTCTGCACCTGTTCTTTTCTCTCTTCATTGCTCTCTCCAAGTAATAGTTCCGTGTATTTCTCTAACAACCCGTCAAATTGTTCGTTAAACTTTTCACTCATCTTCTTTACCTCCTATATGAAAAAAGCAGCGAAGATCGCTGCTTTTCCTTATAATTTTGATCGAACAGAGTTTAATTTTTTCTCCATGGTACTTACTTTATCACGACGATCATCGATACGAATTGTTGTTGCAACGCGCTGTGCACCTTTCGTATATGGAACTTCATGCATTTGTTGAATTACTTCTAGAATGACAGGAAGATCTCCTTCAATAACTGTATTCATTGGTGTTAATTGATACTTCACGCGATCTGCATTTTTCTCAAGCACCTTTTGTACTTCTGCTACATACTCACTAACACTTGGATTACCTGTTCCTACTGGAATAATCGATACGTCAACAATTGCCATAGTAGTCTTCCTCCTATAATCGTTTCTTATATATCCATTGTCTATTTTACCGAAATACGCAGCATTTTACTAATTTGTTATTCCTCTATTTTAAATTGCTCAACCAATCTTTCTAAGTCTCTCATATGCTCCGTCAAGCTTTCCATCGTATGAGCTACCTTTTCTAGATGATTCACTTGTGATTCAGTTGCAGCATTTACCTCTTCAGAAACAGCTGCACTTTCTTGACTCGTACCAGCAATCGTATGCATTACCGCTGTAATTTCTCCTTGCTCGTGACCAATGTTATTTACCTCTTCTACGATTTGTTCCACTGAAGTACTAATCGTATTAACAACTGACATAATTGTACGGAATTCCGCCTCTGCTTCTGTCGTAACGTTATTTTGTACATCCGCAATATCTTTTAATTTACTTACAACTTCTACAACTCGTTTTACCTCTAATTGTACATCGCCAATCATCGTTGCAATTTCTCCTGTTGCCTCTTTCGATTGTTCCGCTAACTTTCGGACTTCTTCAGCAACAACAGCAAAGCCTTTACCTTGTTCACCTGCACGCGCCGCCTCAATCGAAGCATTTAAAGCAAGTAAATTGGTTTGATCCGAAATACCTTTTATAAGCTCTACTACATTTTGAATCGATCCAACTCTTTGCTCTAACTTACCAGATGCTTCTTCTGTGTGAACAACAATCGAAGATGATTGGCCCCTTGTACGAACTAAATTACGCATCGTATTTAAGCCTTGCTTAGATGCCTCTTCAGCTTTGCCAGCCACGTCTTTTATGTCACCGACTGAATTATTCATTTGTTCCACTGACTGCGCCATATTCTCGAGCTGCTCTGAAACTTCATCTACACTATTAGCAAGCGTAGAAGCTCCTCCGCTCACATCATCCATTGCACCTGACACTTCTCTACTAGCGGCTACAGTTTCATTCGTTAAATAATGTAGATTGCTCGTTGATTGTTGCACTGTTGATACACTATTTTTAATTTTACTTACCATTTCATTCATTTGCTCAACCATATGATTAAAATGGTTCGTCAGTTCTCCAACTTCATCCTTACTTGTCACTTTCATTTGCAACGTCAAATCACCTTCTGCTACTTTTTGAACGTGATTCGTTAATAGTTGCAGGGGTCTTGTTAATCTTCTTGAGAACAAGTATGAAGCTGCGATTCCAACTAATAAGCTAATACATGCCATTATAATGACTGTATTTCTCGTACTATTTAATAGCCCATCAATCGTTTCTTTCGGGTAAAAAATTCCTATCTTCCATTTCATCAAATCAAATGACTGACTATATGCAACTACATCTTCACCTTTTAATGTAGTGACAGCATATTTTGTTACATCTTTATTTAAACTCTTCACAAGTGGCTCTTTCGAAACATCTTTCCCGACTTTCTCTGGGTAAACAAGAGCCATATTTTTATCATTTATAATAAACATTTCTCCGCCATTATTGTATTGAATATTATGAAGTAACTTCTGAATTGTTCCGAGCGATACATCCATTGCAACAACACCTATTACAGATCCATCTTGAGCTGTAATTGCCTTAGAAACCCCCACACTTAGCTTACCTGTAGCAATTTCATACATAGGTTGTCCCCAGTGAACCTTTTTTACATCAGCTTTTGAGTCTTTATACCAAGGTCTTGTCGTTGGATCATAACCTTCTGGCACTTGTCCACCTTCAGCAAGATTGGCACTTAATGTTTTTTTATCTTTCGTACCAATATATAAGTCTAAAATGCCAGGATGATTCTTTTTATACTCCGAAAACTCTTTCGTCAAAAAAACTTCCTCTTCTGGAGTAACTCCGTCTTGAAGCATATTACGAACCATCTCACTGTTCGCATAATACCCCATATCTTCATCCGTTCTTTGAACAAATGTCGTAAGTTGCTCTGTCACAACATCCATCGTATTTTGAGAATACTGGTCTAAGGAGCGCACTTCCTTCTCTTTCTGTAATTGATACATAGCTGTACCTAATATTACGAACATCATAGAAATAAGTACCGAAAATACTACCGCAATTTTTAAACGTAAACTTCTTAACATCTTCCCCTAAGCATCCCGATACGATAAACTTAACTAAATCTATACAATTCAATCAAATTTACACAAGTTAGTGCTTCATCGTGTTCTCGCAGCCCCAAAGGGACGAGGGGTATAACACTCCACACGAGGCAGTATCGTTACCTCCTATTATCAAGCATTTATTTTACTCATCTTGATAAATTTATCGCAGCATTTATATCCCTATCGTGATGGCTATTGCACCCAACACAGTCCCATTCACGAATCTTTAAACTCCACTGTCCTTCTGGTTGAACTGAATGGTCGTATTTAACTCCGCAACATGAACAAATCTTGCTTGAAGCGAACCATTTATCAGCTTTTACATACTCAATGCCGTACTTCTCACACTTGTATGATAAACATTGAAAGAAGAAGTTTAATTTTTGAAATGAAAATGCTTTCGATAGTCTTTTGTTTTTTAACAGGTTTGAGATAGATAAGTCTTCCACAACCATCCTCATTGGTTTGGTTTTCACCAATTTAGCTGTTGCTTGATGGATATGGTTATTTCGGATATTCGTAATTTTCCTAGATAACCGCAGGTGCTCAGCTTTCGCTTTTTCATATCCGGCAGATTGAATTTTTACACCTTTTTTAAATCTCCTAGACATATCTCTTTGCGCTGACTTTTTCCTTTTCAAAAGTTTTTTAACCTTAGCATCTTTGTTTATATTTCGTTCTTTCATACCATTAGAAGCTACAAACAGCTCTTTTAAACCAACATCCACACCAATCGACTCATTGGTTAGTTCTTGTAATTCAAAGTCTTCTTGGAATCCTACACTAATCCACCAGTGACGACCATCAAAGGTAACTCTTGGATTGGATGTTTTTTTGTTTCTTGGTAGTTGTTGGCTTGTTTTTACTTTTCCAATAGACTGAATATGAACTACTTTCTTTCCTATAATCAGTCTTTCATAATTGGCATAAAATCCTTGGATTAAATCTTTTTTGGATTTATAAGAAGTGTGAGAACCATTTTTGTACTTTTTGAACGAATTTTTTCTCGCCGTATCAAAATCTTTTGAAGCCTGTTTGGGAACTTGTGCGTTGATGTCATTTAACCACTCATATCTCTTTCGCTTCTTGATCTTTGTAAATCGTTTCTGTAAAGCTAACTGTGAAACAGATTTTCCAAATAGCTTATAATATCTATCACTCATTCTTTTACAATAGTTATAAGCGAATCTTGCAGCACCAGCATGGTTTCTAAGCACTTTTTCTTGTTCAGGCGTTGGAATCAGTCTGACTTTCTTCGCCAATATCATCAGAATGTAACTCCTTTACTGTGCGATTATTCGGGCACTCATCTTTCAGATAATGAAAGATTTGTTCTTCTGAATCGTAGCGTGTTCCACCAGCATTCTCCTTAGACTACTCGGATGCAAACCTGTTAATTCCGATACTTGACTAACTCGTGAAAATTTCATTATTATTCTCACCTCATTGCATTTACCATCATGCATAGGTTCGGTAGATTCAATGAGACTTGATAGATTTAATTAAATTTATCTCGTTCAACTAAGGGCGCAATTCCTTAGCCAGTTCTCTTATGAACTTCTCATGTTTTCACATGAACGCAGACTATATGTTTATCTACTTAAAGATAGAGGATTTTTCCACCACCATAGGCTTGTGATGTACTCTCGTCAGTTATACGAGATAGTCGTTGAACGTTCATCTTATCCATTTTGACTTAGATGATTCGAGGCGGAAGACCCATTGTTCTAATGTTTAGGATTTAACCTTGCACGATCTGATTGATTTTTTCTGCTTTCGCGACATTCACGCTCGCTATTTCTAGCCACGTTGTAGTTCAATCAGCTTTAGGGATTGCCCGCAGTTAACCCTCACTACTAGCCAATCACTTGACTAGCAGGGCTTGCTGATATATTTAATTAACTTTATTTATAATTGGTTAAATAAATCGTAACAGCTAATTACCCTTCTCGTTGTAATATAATTATATTAATCACTATATTAAGTATAATGGATAAAATTAAAAAATTGAAATTAATTCTCATCTCAATCTGAGTAGAAAACCTACTACTACTTGTGCAAAAACAAATAGTTCATTATCCTTAAACTATATAATCTCATTCGTTCGGAGGGAACTATGTTACAAAAATTCGGTTTCTCACAATATGAAAGCCAAGCTTACGAAGTTGTCGTATCAAGCAACGAGCCATTAGATGCTACAACGATTGTGAAGCATTCTGGTGTTCCAAAAGCAAAAATATATGAAGTGCTAGCACGCCTGATCGATAAAGGAATGGTAATGGATTCTGTTTCAGAAAAGAAAAAGATGTATACAGCGTTACCACTCAAGCTAGCAATTGAAAAGTTAACGACAGAATTCCAATCAAATATTAAAGAACTAGAAACGAATATATCAAAAAAATCATTTACAGATGACCGTGTGTGGAGCTTAAAAATGCAATCTTCTATTCGAGTTCAAGGTAAAGAACTCATCGAAAGTGCAAAAGAATCAATTCGCATTTCAGCTTGGAATGATACTCTTTTAGAATATCTTCCGTTATTAGAAGAAAAGGCAAAACAAGGGGTCAAAACCGAGTCCCTTATCGTTGGAAACGTAGAAACAGACTTAGAAAACATGCATTTTCTAATCCCATCTGAAGAGCCTAACGCGCTAGAGCGCTACTTACTACTCATCGTTGACGACCGTGAAATTTTATTTGCTGGTGTAGAGCAAGAGTCATGGCAAGCAATGAAAACAATGTCACAACCTTTCGTGAAGTTCTTTACAGAATTTTTCTATCATGACGTTGCACTTGCGAAGATTACCCAGAAACACCATGATCTCTTTATGGAAGATGAGGAAATTAAGAGTTTGTTGATGAAGTTGAGATACTAAAAAAACGCCTCTATTACAAGGCGTTTTTTTCTACATTTCTTTTCTATTTTTCATCCTTAACACATAAGCACCCGCAATAATAAAACCAATTCCTAAAACGAATAAAGCGGTAAATTCATTGCCGACGCCGCCAGTAGCTGGTAAACGCACTTCATTATGAGTATTTGGTTGTTGCATTGGCTTCACATCAGCGGAAGGTTTCACTTCTTCATTCGGTGTTGGCTTATTTGGCTTAGAAGGAAGCGATGCCTTTTCTTCTTTCTTATTTTTCACAATATGTTTAATAATTTCTCCATCCTTTTTTATTTCAAATGCGAATGTCTCTTCATTTATTACGTATCCATTCGGCGCTATTGTTTCTTTATACGTGTACTTTCCGTATGGTAATTTGAATTTCGCTATACCTTTTTCATCCGTTTTCCCTTTTACTACTTCTTTTCCTTGTTCGTTGTAGATTGTAAATTCTGCATTTGGCAGTTTCGTATTCCCATCTGCTACATCTACTTTCGTTATTTCTAACTCACCTTCTACCTTCTTATCTTGAACGATATGTTTAATAATTTCTCCATTCTCTTTTATTTCAAATGCGAACGTCTCTTCATTTATTACATATCCATTCGGCGCTATTGTTTCTTTATACGTGTATTTTCCGTATGGTAGTTTAAATTTCGCTACACCTTTTTCATCCGTTTTTCCTTTTACTACTTCTTTTCCCTGTTCGTTGTAGATTGTAAATTCTGCATTTGGCAGTTTCGTATTCCCATCTGCTACATCTACTTTCGTTATTTCTAACTCACCTTCTACTTTCTTATCTTGAACGATATGTTTAATAATTTCTCCATTCTCTTTTATTTCAAATGCGAACGTCTCTTCATTTATTACATATCCATTCGGTGCTATCGTTTCTTTATACGTGTACTTTCCGTATGGTAGTTTAAATTTCGCTACACCTTTTTCATCCGTTTTCCCCTTTACTACTTCTTTCCCTTGTTCGTTGTAGATTGTAAATTCTGTGTTCGGCAGTTTCGTATTCCCATCCGCTACATCTACTTTCGTTATTTCTAATTCACCTTTTACATTTTCATTTTTCAACTCTAATACAGCAGTTTCACCAGTTTTCACTTCAATTTTTTTAACACTTCCGTCTAACACATATCCAGCTGGTGCTTGAATTTCTTTGACGCTATATATACCGATTGGAAGATTACCTGACTCCGCAATCCCCTTATCATTAGTCGTAACATTTTGTTTAAAGTTTTCATTAGAAACTTCAAACACCGCTCCTTTTAATAATTCCTTTTTTTCTCCTAATTTCATAATCTTTAAAGAGCCTACTGATTCCCAATTTACAACTAAATCTGTACTGATTTTCTCACTATTTCTTTGTAACAATACCGTTGTATTTTGAACCTTTTCTGATCCTTTAAAAGCTATTGCTTGTAAATTTGTTAAAGTAGACTTCACTTTCATTTTAAAATTACCACTACTCGTATCTTTCGGGATTAATATTTTGAATTTTTCGTTAATTGATAATGTAGTTTTCTCTTCCCCTTGTTCATTTACAATTCGAATCCCTTTAGGAGCACCTTCAGGAAGAATTGTATAAGAGCCAGAAACTGAATTCGTTTGAATCGCATAAAATCCTGTTTCTAAATACTCTCCTTTTTGTGTAGCAGTTTGTGTGTCTACAGGATTAACTTTAAAGAATACATCTTGTGATCCAGTTTCTTTTTTTGAAGCCTCTACTAAACGCTTCATAAGATTATGTACTCGTTCATTTTTTGCAACTAAATCTTCTTCCGTTAATTCATTCGCTGCAATCCATACTGCTAATTGTGTAGCATAATGCGCTTCTTCCGTTGTCGCTACACCTAATTCAGATGGACTTTTTTGAGGATATCCATTTAATAAAATACGATATACGGCATCAGATGTTTTCCCCATCTCAGGCAAATCATCCCCATTGGGTGAACGTAAATCAGGCGTTAAACAATACCCAATACTACCCGAAGCCGTTTTAATTATTTCGGTCTTTATGTCACGCTGTTTCGAATTACTATAGCTCCAATCCATCTTATATGTTTCTCTGTTCATTACTTCTGCCTTTACTTGTGGCATTGCAATTCCTAATAAAATAATAAGAGCACTTAAAAAACTAAACCATTTTCCTACGATCTTTCGTTTCATTCTCTCCACCACCATATATAAATTTCTACATGAAGCAATCTTACTGTTTCATTGTACTTATAGTGAAAAAAAGAGAATAGGTGGTTTTTTTGTAGTATCTTGTCGAATTGTTGAGAAAGTTCCAAAGTAATAAGCAACTTTAAAATTGTTTGTTCTCATGCTGCTATTGACAAATGAATATCACATGTTTTACATTTTCAAAAATAATAAGAAGGCACTTTATAAGTGCCTTCTTAACTTACGAGAAACAAATTTCAAACGAATACATATTACTTATCTTTTTCCTTTATCTCCATCAAAAGTTCAATGATTTTCTCATTCTGCTCCACTTGTTTCTCTGAATTTTGATAGATGCAACGAATCCATCCTAATACAAAAACAACTACAACTATCGGTAATAGTGCAAGTATTACACCGAATATAGAGAAATTAAACATCATTTTCCCATCACCTCGCTACATACAAATTCTCCACCTTCCCACTAAAACCTTCCATTTTTCACAAATAAAAAAGAACCTATCAAACGATAGATTCTTCCTTCGCAAACTGAGTAGAACGTCCTCTCGTAATCGAGAAAATTGCACAAAGCAGCGCTAATATAATAAAGCCGCCCCCTACCCAAGCATTGTATATAACAGATGATTTTTCAATAACAACTCCACCTACTGTTGAACCGAGCGCGATCCCTAAGTGAAGGGCAGAGTTATTTAAACTTTGCTGAATACCAGCTGATTCTGGTGCAATTTCAATTAAATAATTTTGTTGTGCTGGCGAAATAGCCCAGCTCAGCATACTCCAAAGTCCCATCATAATAATGAAAAGCGGGAATGAGAATGTCATTAATGGCAATAGGAAGATCGCACATGCAAATACGATAATGATGGAAATAATACTTTTCTTCGATCCCCATTTATCAGCAAGAAAGCCCCCTAGGCCACCTCCAAGTACCGCCGCAATTCCGAAAATGAAGTAAAATACACTAATCCAATTCGCTTCCACATGCATCACATCTTTTAAAAATGGTGTTAAATATGCATATAGTGTTAAATGACCCGTTAAAAATAAGAATGATGTTAACTGTGCACTTACGATTTTCTTATCTTTTAACGTAGCAATTTGCTCTCTTATTGATAATACCGATGTCGGTGGTACTTTCGTTAAGAATAATGAAATACATGCGATTGCCATTACTGTTAAGATTGAAATGAGTACAAATGGTGCACGCCATCCATATGCATTTCCGAGTACAAGACCAAGCGGTACTCCAAGTACGAGCGATCCACTGATCCCCATAAAAATGATTCCAATTGCTCGCGCACGAAAATGCGGTTCTACAACGCTAGAAGCAAGTGTTACTGACAGTGCAATAATAAGCGAACCACTCGCTGCACAAACAACCCTTGAGAACATTAACATTCCATAATTCACACTAAATGCTGAAATGATATTTCCGATTAAGAAAATTGATAATGCCCCAACATATAATCTTTTTCTTTCAAACTTCCCTGTTAACGCTAATAAAACCGGACCTGATAAAGCAAATACTACTGAAAATATTGTTATAAGCTGACCAGCTGCACTAATAGATACTCCTAAATCATTGGCAACTAAATCGAGCGTTCCTCCTATAATTAGCTCAACCGTTCCGACTACGAAAGCCGCGATAGCTAAAATGTACACACGAAAATTCAAGTCTTTCCCCACGCTTTCTATTTTGGTTACTACGACTATAGTAACCAAAATAGAAATTGAATACAAGTACAATTTTTTTACAGTAAAAAAGGTAGGCGTATTATACGCCTACCCTTCAATCATGACACTTCATTTTTATTCTTCTTATTTAAATACCAATATACCGGAAGTCCAGTAAATACCATTCCAATGGATAAGAAACAACTTACCGGATCATTAATAATCGCACTACCAATTACAAAGAACGAACCTAAAATCGCGACGATTGGTACGATTGGGAATAACGGTACACTGTATGCACGCTCTTTATTCTTATTACGTTTTCTTAAAATGAAGACACCAATAAACGTCATTACATAGAAAATATAAATAATGAATACGGAAATCTCAGATAGCTTATTCGGATCACTAATAATCATTAAAATAATTCCTAAAATGATTTCAACAGTAATCGCATTTGCTGGTGTTTTAAATCTTGGGCTTTCCTTTGCAATAAACTTGGCAAATGGAAGTTGTCCACGTTCTGCCATCGACATCGGGATACGTGGGAACGTTAAAATCTTTCCATTTAAACAACCGAAAATAGAAACGATAATACCGATACTAATAATTTTCCCACCATATTCTCCAAGTAGCATGCCCGCAGCTGTCGCTGTTGCATTTTCTCCAAGTTCTACAATTTGCGTTGCTGGTAATACATTTAATAAAGCTAAGTTAATTAACACGTAAGCAGCCGTTACAATTAAAATCCCAACTGTCATTGCTTTCGGTAATAACTTTGTTGGATTCTTCATTTCTCCGCCAATCGAAGCGAGTAAAATCCAGCCGTCATAAGCAAATAACGTTGCTAAAATTGCCATCCCGATACTTTGATTTTCTGATATCGGTACAACTACGTTAAAGATATCGCTATTTCCTTTCCAAAAACCCAACACAACAATTAATACGATTGGAATCATCTTCCCAATTGTCGTAACCGTTTGGACGATACCTCCGTATTTTGTTCCCATACTATTTACAACGCCAAGGAACACAACTGTTCCAATTGCGATTGGTAAATTCCATACTTTATCTAAATAGAAAAAATTAATCATTAAAGAACTAAAGTACAACCCTAATGTTCCAATAATAGCTGGTCCATACACAATCGTTTGCATCCAGCCTGATAAATATCCCCAAAAACTTCCGTAAATCTCCTCTAAATACGTATACAACCCACCATTTTTCGGGATTTGCGCTCCAATTTCAGCTACTGTTAAACCACTCGCTAACGTCAACAGACCACCAATTACCCAAGCAAGAATGGCCATATTAGAACTCCCTGAGTAATCTAATACGCTCCCTGGTTTCATAAACACACCAGATCCAATAATCGTTCCTACTACGATAGAAAGTGCTACCGTTAAACCAATTTTGTTTTTCTCATCATGATGCATGCTGCGTATCCTCCTTCCAATCCTAGTGTGATGCAAAAATGAAATAAAAAAACACTCCTCCCTAAAAAAGGGACGAGTGTTGTATTCGTGGTTCCACCCTTGTTTCAATTCGTAAAGTAACACACTTCACCAATTTCTCAAGTCCAAATAACGGTTTTTGCCGGCAAGCAATTACTAGATGTTCGTTCACTGCTGCAGTTCAGAGGTGGTAATCCATTTTTCCGTATTAGGAAGCTCACAGCCAAAGGCTTCCCTCTCTGAGAATCGTAAAAAATTGATCGTGTCCTCATCATCACTTCTTGATGTCGAATTTTGTAGTTATTGTTCATTATATTGAATTGTTAGAAAAAATCAATATATTTTTTTATATAACATAAGAAATATTTCTCTTCTTATATTATAACAGAAGCTGTAATATTTCTCTAATTCCCCCGTATCTTTGGAGCAGTGTAGCTGTAAAAATTATATCAGCGATTTTCAAAATATATCGACCACAACTCAAATTATATCGGCGATTTTCAAAATATATCGATTTACCAACAAAAAACGCCAACAGTAAAAGGAGGTCTTTCAAAAGAAAGCCCCCTCACGCCTGTACCTTCCGGTTGCCCACACGAAAGCTACGTAATTCAATTATTTTTCATCTTTTTTCATAAAAAACTTATGGTGCGGTAAATCAACATCCAATGCCTCTAATTGTTTCTTTTCATTGTCTAAAATCGCTTTTGCTTTTGTTTTTGTTGCCTCATCTAATCCTGCAAATATATCTTCATGCTTCTTTTTCTCTGGGAGTTTCACGCCTAACTTCGTTAATTCTTCTTCTGCTTGATCATGCGTTAATTTTCCGGATTTTTCTTGTTCAAAAATTGACTTCACTTTTTCTTTCGCCTGTTCATCTAAATTAGCAAGCATATCTTTACGCTTACCTTTCTCTGGGAATTTCACACCTAGTTTCGTTAATTCCGCTTGCGCTTGTTCACGTGTTAATTTCCCAGACTTCTCTTGCTCTAAAATTGATTTTGCTTTTTCTTTCGCCTGTTCATCTAAGTTAGCAAACATGTCTCCATGCTTACCCTTCTCCGGCATTTTCACGCCTAACTTTGTTAATTCCTCTTGCGCTTGCTCACGCGTTAATTTCCCGGACTTCTCTTGCTTTAAAATTGATTTTGCTTTTTCTTTCGCCTGTTCATCTAATCCTGCGAACATGTCTTTACGTTTCTCTTTCTCAGGAAGCTTTACACCAAGTTCCTCTAACTGTTTCTTTGTATCGTTCATAATTGTTTTTACTTTTTGTTTTGTAGCGTCATCTAAATCTTTTTTCACCGTTTTTGTAGCTTGTTCAGTTGCTGGAGTATCCGTTGCCGCGAATGCCGGAATACCGACTCCTCCAATGATTCCGAATGATAAAGCACCTGCAATCGCTAAATATCCAACTGTTTTCTTCTTCATAGGAAATTTCCTCCTTCATTGTTCTAAAGCATGTACACTTTCGTATACAATGCCTATCGTAATGTTGGTTTCTTAAAATTTCCTTAACACCTTAACAAAAAAACACCGCTCATCACGAGCGGTGTTTCTCTATGCATCTTGTAATTGTAGCTCTTCACGTTCCATTACTTTTCTTAATACAATTGTTTGCATCATTGTAAATAAGTTACCTGTTATCCAGTACAACACAAGTCCGGATGGCGCCGCAAATCCCATAAATAGAATCATTGCCGGCATCATAATTTGCTGTATTTTTAGCATTTGTACTTGTTCTCCAGGCGTACTATTTGATTGGAAAACTTTCATTTGAATAAATGTAGTTAACGCTGCAATAATCGGTAATATATGATAAGGATCTGCATGTCCTAAGTTCACCCATAAAAATGAAGATGTGCGAATCTCTTCTGTTCGGCTAATCGCATAATACAAAGCAGAGAAAATCGGCATTTGTATTAATAGTGGCCAGCAACCGGCAAGTGGATTCCAACCGCCTGATTTCATTAGTTCTGACATTTCTTTTTGATACTGTTTTTGTTTTTCAAGGTCTTTGCTTACATCACCGTGTTTTTTCTTTAGCTTCTGTAATTCAGGTTGCATTTTTTTCATTTTCGCTTGGCCACGATATTGCGAAACAGCTAATGGAATCATTGCTGAACGAATAACGAGCGTCATAATAATGATGGCAATCCCGAAGCTTCCACTCGGTATATGATGAGCAACAAATTGAATCATATACGAGATTGGATATACGAAATAATGATCCCAAATCCCAGTACTATGTGCATCAATTGGGGCCGCATTACTGCAACCAGATAAAACAAAAACAAGTAATAATGATAAACTAACGAGCACAGCTCGGTATGATTTTAACATGTTCATTCCTCCAATGTTTCGTAATTATTTAGCGAAACATTGGTGTATACGGACCGACCTCGTCATTCTCTTCACTTGATTCTTGTCTGCGTACAGAACGAATCATTCCATATTTATAAAAAATTGAAAATAGCGGTACATTCCCTGCACTATCTTCACATGTATCAACTAACGCAAAAGCTCTTTGTCTACCGCTCGATGCTTGCTGACGCACAAAGCGAGAAACATTAGCGAGAAAGAAAACTTCTAATAAACAAAGTGCTGTCGTTACAAACGATATATATAGAATTGCATCCTGCAATAAAAATTCCATCGCTTCACATCCTTAATAAGGTCATTTTAGCACATTCGGCAAACATTCTCTATTTCCTTTTATCGTCAAAAAAAGCATTTTGCATATTTTCTCAAGAAAACAATAATTAAGAAACATTGTATTCGCTTTCTTTAGTATATTCACACACATCAATGAACAGGCTTGATTTATTAGAAATTTATAAAATTTTTGTATTATAATAAAACTATTGCCAGTTTTTAAAAAAACCTTTATTCTCTTCATGTAATCAAAAATGAATATGGAGATGAAACATACTATGGGTCAACTAGGAGACGCCGATTACGTTCCCGACACCGCCTTTTTATCCTTCCCAGCAGCTAAAACATTTCACTTAGAATTTATCATACAGTTGGTTGTTATTTTCGTAGCTTCTATTTTGTATGCAATTTCTATGAATATGTTCTTTATCCCGCATAATATGATTAGCGGTGGATTCGCTGGTGTAGGGATGATTATCGGTTATTTAATGCACTACAATATCGGTGCACTTATCTTTTTACTAAACATTCCTCTTCTTATTTTAAGTCACTTTTACTTAGGAAAGAAGACAACCTTTTTAACAGCGTACTTTGTAGCTGTATCATCTTTAGCGATGAACATTATCCCGGTACACCAAGTTTCAGACGATATTTTACTTTCTTCTGTATTCGGTGGTGTCATCTGCGGAGCAGCTTCAGGAATTATATTCCGATTTGCTTCGTCAACAGGTGGTTTTGATGTCGTTGGATTGATTGTAGCAAAACATCGAGATATTTCGATTGGAGCAATCATCTTTGGATTCAACTTAATCTTACTTGTTGCAGCAGGATTTATTTTCGGATGGGATATTACGCTTTATACGTTAATTAGCCGGTTTGTAGTCAGCAAAGTAATTGATGCCGTGCATACAAAACATATTAAATTAACGATAATGACAGTTACAGAAAAAGGTGAGGAAATAAAAAGCGCACTATTACATCACGGCATACGCGGGGTGACAATGGTAGACGCTGTCGGCGGCTATACAAACCATAAGAAAAAAATGATTTACACTGTCGTGACTCGATATGAGTTAGGCGAAATGAAACGTATTATCCGTCAAGTGGATAACAAAGCATTTATGAACATTACTGAAACAGTTGAAATTGTCGGCCGTTTCAAACGCATATAAAAAAGGTTAATACATTAAAGGGCATAACATATTAGTCATATATAATATGTTATGCCCTTTGTTATTCAACTAACGCACCCTTTAGCATAATAAAATCACGAAGTTTATTACTACAAATCGGAGGATAGCATTCCATATACAAAACTATCTGTCCATTCATTTTTATTCCAAAAATCTTGTATGAAATGGGCTTCCTTTCTCATGCCTATTCGTTCACACAATTTTTTTGAAGCTGTATTACGTGCATCAAGATTAGCTTGTATACGATGTACATTACATTCATTAAATAATTTAAATACCAAACTACTTACTGCTTCTGTTGCCAAACCTCTCCCAGCTACTTCATTTGAAAAACTATAACCAATCTCAACAGTATCTTTCATATTTGTGTACCATACGGATAAATCACCAACTATTTTAGTCTTGTATATAACTGCCAAACTTAATATTGATTCTTCAGTAAGTACATTGTTTGCTAGCTTCTTATTAAATCTTTTCTGCATGTCTTCATGAGTCCACTTATTATGTAATAGGAACTTACATGTATCATCATTATTATAAATAGCAAATACATCCTGTAAATCAGTACTCTTAAAAGGTCTAATTATTAATCTTTCTGTTGTGATCTCCAAGTTAGCTCTCCTCCCTTACATTCATGCTACAAAACATTTTTTATAGTATTTAAGCCTCCTTCTTAGATCTCACCTTGATTACATATTTCATCATAATAAATTAAAATCCTTCTTCCACTAAACTGCATTGTTAGTGGTATTTCCTTGCGATTTTTATTTTTTACACTTATTACAAAATCAGATAATTCTATTATTGTGGCCCTAAATGTGTTATAATGAAAGCAGACTCACAAAAAAAGTATATAGACTTGGAAGTTTCTCATATTTTCCAAACAAAAAGAAACGAGAAGTCGGGTATATTTCAATCACCATACACGTAACGGTTTAAAAGCCGATCATCTTAGTTATTCTTCACTGATCTTTTTATAAAAAGATCCTTACAACTAAAATTCACTTCAATATACTATACCTACCTTTTTGACTTCCAAATCATCTTATTACATAAGGAGATGAACATATGAATCAATATATAAGATACACAATAGCTGTCCTGTTTGCTATTATCGGCGGAACAATCTGCTTCTGGACAAACACTCAGCTTGGAGAGAATATCATTTTTAATGGAATGGAAACCCTTGTAAGCGCTTCAATTTTAGGCGGATATATTTACTTCCTCTTCAATCCAGAAGAGAATGCGCAAAAAACAATGTTATTAACAATGATCGGAATCGTTGGTGGATGTATTTCCTACTCAATGACAAACTATACATTACCACTTCAATTAAGCTCAGCTTTCTTCCACGGTCTATGGACTTGGTTCATTGCCTTCTGCCTAGCAGACGTATTCAACCTATTACAAGACAATGAAGAAGAAAACGGTCGCCAAATTGAAAGTAACTCGTAAGCTGGAAGATATTCTTCCAGCTTTTTTTATTTTGTTTTGCAGATCCGGTCACCACAATAAAAAGAAGCTACCCCCGTGGCAACCCCTTCCCCATATACCCCACTTAGTATCCACCGAAATATATCAGCGATTTTTTCATTATATCGACGGTTCGACACAACATATCGACTTACCGACATTCTTCGACAACCTATTCATCCTCTATACCCCGGCACCACAATAAAAAGAAGCTACCCTCAGGGCAACTCCTTTTCCATATCCCCCATCCAGTATCCACTTAAATATATCAGCGATTTTTCAAATTTATCGACGATTTCTCCACTTATATCGGCGATTTTTTCATTATATCGACGGTTCGACATAGGATATCGACTTACCGACATTCTTCGACACTCAAAACGCACAACATACCCTATCCCCCAAGCAATTTACTGCCGAACTCTACGATTAAAAAGATAATTAATAAGATCGCGAGTATTTTTAATGCTACATATGCCACTTTAAAAACAACATAAATGAGCAAGACTATTAAAATAATCGTTAAAATTTCCATGTAGAATTCCTCCAAGCTTTGCTCTTCATATCTTATTTTACTCGCCCCAGACTTTTTATGGAACGGCATAAGACGACATAGAAAAGAGAGGATACCTCACCCATCGTAAGATACCCTCTCTTTTAGCTGCTCAAACCATTCTCTCTCTAATTGTAAATATCCCATTTCACTCTTCTCGGCGCTCTTTAATTCTTTATCGGCTTTCCTCATATAAGTACGGGACGCTTCCATATCGCCCTCTAAATATTTAATAATTCCTTGTGTGCGATAATATCCATGTAAGTCTATTTTTGTAATGGCCTTCCCATGTTTCTTCGCTTCTTGCAAAGAAAGACTATCCATCTGATAAAGAGCTTTATATAAAAGATACCAACTATGAAAACTACTAACGAAAAATTTATTTTCCTTCGTTACAGGTATTCGAACAATTTGTTCTATATACGGTATCGCTCTTTCCATTCCCTTTTGATCAGCTCTGGCACAAAAGACGAGCATAAGTCCGCTCATTATCTCTCTTATTTCTTTATCCTCTTTTATTTTTTCCTCACTAAGTTCTATTAATCTCTCATCCCAGTCTTTCGGTCTTTTATAACTAAATAACTCACTCGATACTTGAATATTATATAAATGCTGCTTCGCCTTTTCATCATCTTTAATTAAAATAAGAAATTGCATACCATCACTCAAAAACGTTCCTTTTATCGGTACGATTGTAGCTGCAAAAATCACAAAGTGTAAAACAGAAAAATATAAAAGATATTGATAATAACTCACCATGTATATGTAACCGAAAGTAATACCAAATAGTAAACTCGTAATCGGTCCACCTAAAGTGAGCCACGCCCATTTTTTCGAAAGATTCGGTGTCTCTATAGAAGGTGGTACTAGTGTTGCAACGCCTCCAAAGTACGCCCATAATTTATTTTCTCGAATGCGTAATTTTCCTTTTTCTTTTTGAATAGTAATGGGTCCTACTGTCATAAATTTAAATGTCAAACCACCTATTACACCAAATACTACATGTCCTAGCTCATGAATGGCTAACACTAACAATGAAATTCCAACTATTGCCCATAGGTTCAAAATTACTTCTAATTTCTCAGTTCGGATTACTCCATATAAAATGGACAAAACTAACGCCGCCGTCATAGAACCAGCTGGCCTTCTTAAAATATCCACTTTTTTCTCCCCTTAATAAATCATTTTTCTATGCATTTCGTACATGAACTTTCCGAGATGCAATATCCAAATAAATGAGATTAAGCCGATTAATACAAAATCAATATCGCTAACCGCTGTATAAATAACGGCAGCCCACCATACATATGCCAATACTTTATTCGTAAATTCATACGCTTTATATCCAGCTTCATGCACAATGTGCTTTAATCCTTCATCTGCGTTTTTCGTCCACATTTTCATCGATTCTATATACGTTACACCTTGTTCAGGATATAGCTTGTTATAATGATTTTTTGTTATAATCCCGATAACCACTACAATCGTTAAACAAACAATAGAAGCTACTAAATTCCACACTGCAAATGAAACATTTGTATCCTGCAACAGTGCACGTCTACATGTAATAACTGCATATACAAACCACGCCTGCGTAACTATATCACCTACACGTAAATATATACTTATAATGCCTAATTTCCTGCCTTGTACGCTCTCTTCTTCATCGCGTACCTCCGCTAACATACGTGTATTCTTCCAAGTGTAATACATCATTATCATTCCAAAAATAGTACATACACCTATTAATATATTGGGTGATAATTTTCTCGGTTCATCCGAGAGTAAATCTAAAGCTATATAAGAGGCAAAAAATCCACCTACCATACTTAATATGAGTTTGCAAAAACTAAAAAATTGTTCCCCTCGTTTACTCTTCATCGTCCTCTTCCCCCTCGATTAGTGTGAATATTTCCTCCACCGGTACATTGAATATGTGTGCGATTTTTAACGACAATACAATAGATGGTGCATAATCCCCGCGCTCAATTAAACTGATTGTTTGCCTTGATGAGCCAATCGCTTTCCCTAAATCCCCTTGTGATAAACGATGCTTTGCTCGCAATTCCCTCACTCGATTTTGCAGCTTCATGTCTTCCCTCTTTTTCATTTATTTAATTAAAATTGTAAATAATATCCTTATTTTTGTCAATTATAATTGTCATTTTGACGTTAATAATTGACAAAAATAAGGATGTATTATGATGGAAATAACCTATATAATGAATGTGAAATATTAAACAAAGGAAGTGACATATGAATAAAACGTCTACTTTATCCTATATTCTTACTAAGCTTACAGCGACTTTCTTTTTATTATTACTTATTAGCACGCTTCTCTTAACAACTAGTCAACCAACATTATATAGTTTCTTAGCTGGATTACGAGAACTACTATATGTTCCCTTCGTTCCTATCCTTGCGGTATATGCAATTTTTTGTTCTATTTGCATCGATAAATTGAAATTAAAAACACATACAAAACTGAAAACATTATTACTTTATATTTTTTGCGGCTATTTATTTTTTCTTCCCTTCTTAATATTTAAAGAAGCTAGTCTAATACAGTTCTTTTTCCTTGGATCAATTGGAGCAGTATGTTCTCTTTCTTTCTATTTATGTACAGTCATAGCAACAAAATTTAAGTGGGTACAATATTTCGTACCAAGCATTATGTTTATTATATTTATCACAATTAACTTAGTAGATCTAGAAAAGTTTGGAACATCAAAAGAACAATGGGTCGAAACAAAAACAGATAACTCTTTCGAAGCATCTTTTCAACATTTTAGTGGTGAACATAAAGTCCCAATTGAACTAAAACGAGGGGACATATTAGAATTCACTATTGAATCACGAACTGATAATTCGAATGGCTATATAGGGGACATAAAAATGGCTAGTGAATTTCAAGAGGAAGAAAATTATTTAGCTCCAGCTGGCCCTAATACGTACCATTTCGCAGCAATTAAGACCGGCACTTATTACATTATAGTTAGCGGAAATCAATTAAAAGGAAAGTTGAAAATCGATTGGAACGTAAAATAAAAAAGGCAGTGCGTCTGCACTGCCTCCCTAAATTCTGACATAGAATGGATTCCATATTAACTTGCGTTTTGTAAGAATACTTGTTTTAACTGTTTGCGGAAACGAACGCCTAACGTAACTGCTACGATAACGATAACTCCAAAAATGATCTTACCAATGTGACCTTCTAGCGCTCCAAAAATATCATGTAAGTTGCCACCTAACCAGTAACCCCCGATTAGGAAGAATGATACCCAAAATAGAGCACCTGAGTAAATTGTAATTGCAAAGCGACGGAATGGTAAGTTAATAATTCCTGCAAAGTACCCTGTAAAATGACGTACACCAGGAATAAAGAAACCGATAAAGATTAGGAAATATCCATACTTATCAAACCACATTCTTGTTAAGTCGATTTTTCTTTGTGTTAAAAATACGTATTTCCCATACTTTTGAATAAAGGGCATACCTAATTTATTTCCTAAAAAGTATTGAATCGTCATTCCTACACTTGTCCCAATAAAGGATAGAATGATTAAAATCGGTAAGCTTAAATCACCCTTATGTGCTAAAAATCCCGCATATGCTAATGTTGGCTCTCCCGGAAACGGAAGTGCAATATATTCTAACAGCAAACCAACAAGTACAACATAGTACCCGTATTGCTGAAATAATTCATGAATCCATTCCATGTCATCTCTCCTTTCAATCACGTACAACTTCTTACTATTATTGTATAAAAAAATTGTCGAAATAACTATCACAATAGCTTACATTTTTATTACATTTTTGTAAGGCTCACACTAAAACTTTCTGTTCTTTATTTCCTTCTATTTACTTTCATTCAAAAACAATTCAACAAATATATACCGTACGAAACTGAGGGCTTAACATGCAGTTTTTATCCATTTTTTAACACTTAAAAATCGTTATATTTTGTTCTTAATAAAAAACCACTACAAACTCATACTAACTTCATATTAGCTTCATATACGTATTGTAAGATTATATCGGAATTTGTTGAAAAATTTAACCAATAAATGACTAAGCATTAATTTGAATAAATATGAATAGCTTTTCGAAATTGAAAAAAGGGTGAATAAGAAATGGAAGCTTATAAAATGCACGATTTTATTAATACAAATGTTGAATCTCATCAAAATGAAACCGTTTTTAATTTACACATATGTGAAACAAATGAATTTGACGTAAGTTTAACAAAATCTACTACACTATCTTTTATCGTTTCAAAAAAGAACATTAAAATTGTCACGAAAAAATGGATTAATTCAAATCAAGAAAGCATGATTGGCAAAAGCTATATCATTCCAACGAAAGCTTTTCACTACTTCTTACCAATTATTTCTGAAACTGAAGATGAATTAAATATTCAAGTTCAAAGCTTTGGACTACATGGGGAACTTTTATTAAATGAAAGATTACTTATTGATAAAAACAACAAATACAATGCCAAAATTACTACTTTCTTTGAAACATTAGATGAAAATGTAAATAAAGTATTACGAGGATTGCAAATTCATTGTATGTAATACTACTACAATAGTAAAAAGGAGAATATAATGAAAAAACTATTATTAAGCGCACTATTATCATTAGGATTTTTAACTATTCCATTCACAAATGCTGAGGCAGCTACAACAAATGATCAGCTTATCGTGAATACACAGTTAAATAAAATGGATTATTATCAAAACGGAAAATTCATAAAGAGTTTTACTGTCGCTACTGGAAAAGCAGCTACTCCTACACCTAAAGGTACTTTTCAAATCGTAAATAAAATTAAAAATCGTCCTTATTATACAGGCAAAATTAAAGGCGGCGATCCACGTAATCCACTTGGTGACCGTTGGCTCGGACTAAACATGGCAGGAACTTACGGAACAACTTATGCGATTCATGGTACGAACAATAATCAGGCAATTGGTAAGTGGACAACACTAGGTTGTATTCGTATGTATAACAATGATATACACTGGTTATTTGAGCGTATTCCCCAGCAAGCTACTGTCACTGTAAAATAACCTCAAAGCGCGATTTACATGTAGCCAAGAATTTTATGTCTTGGCTTATTTTATTTCTTCATTTACAGTAGCAAAACAACTGTATTTACATATATAATAGGAATAGATTGTGTTAAATAACATCCAAACATTGATAAACATGGATATTAAAATTATACAGTTATAATATTTTATAAATTTTACAATACATACTATAATAGAATTACTGTAATTCTTAAATATTCAGTTTCACTAAACAACTCCCCTTGCTACTTTCATGATTATTTTATGGCGGGGGCTTATTATATGTATAAACAATCTGAGTCATCGGAAAAATGATGAATTCGAATATTGCAGTTAAAAGCGTTATTTAGGAGGTGTTACTATGACGCATATACTGGTGATTGAAGACAACCCAGATATACAAGAACTGATTCGTGAATTTCTAATGGCACAAAACTTTACCGTTGATGTTGTTGGCGCTGGAACAGAAGGTATACTTCTTTTCCAAAAAAATTCATACGATCTTGTCCTCCTTGATGTGATGTTACCAGATATAGATGGCTATAGTATTTGTAAAATTATGCGAGGACAATCTGATGTACCAATCATTATGTTAACAGGCTTACATAATGAAGAAAGTGAAATTAAAGGATTTGAGTTAGGTATTGATGACTATATTACGAAACCGTTCCATTACACCGTATTTATTAAACGTGTAGAAGCCGTATTAAGAAGGGCAGCAACGAAGGAAGCCGAAGCTGCAACTATACTACAATTCCATGAATTGATGTTAAATTCTACAGCATATGCCGCTTATGTTCATGGTAATCAAATTGAATTGACAACAAAAGAATTTGAAATTATTTATACTTTACTGCAAAATCGAGGAAAAGTATTATCAAGAAGTGATTTGTTGAATAAGGTATGGGGCTATGAACATTATGGTGATGTAAGAGTTATAGATACACATATTAAAAACTTACGAAAAAAATTAGGAATTCCTTATATTAAAACGGTGAAAGGCATTGGCTACAAAATCGAATCGTAGCAAAGACAACATCACCAAAAATATTTTCATCAAAACCTTATTATTTTGTATTCTTTTATCACTTTGTCTTTATCAAATTATTTACTTCTTAGCTTCAGACTACGATAAAGAACGTTTTGCGAAAGAAACTGGAATGCTGACTACAGAACAAGCGGATTCAGATAAACAAAACGACCAAAGTAAAACGAATCAAAATAAAGCTGTATCACAGGGAGACATTTTTAATTTCCAATCTTCTATTATAGATTATAAATCACTCTCTACAGCTATCAATCACCTTTTGCAGCCTAGCCAAACTGCAAAAGCAAAAGAACATACTCAAAATATTTCGGGGAAAAATAGCGCTTCTGCTCCACTTACAGAAATGGAAAAGCAAGTCGCTACTAATGATGCCTTACATAAACAAAATGCAGCAAGTAAAGCAAATGATGCACAAGATAATCCAAAATTAACAGATGTACTGCAGCAATTAGCTCCACATATTGGGGCAACAATGCTTGCACTCTCTCTGCTCGGATCTTTAATTTATGCAAAACTAATTGCTAGACCTTTTCAATATATGAGTGATGCTCTAAAAGATATTATGAATCTTGATTTTTCAGATAAAAAGCTACTTAACAAAAATACTGATCAAACAGACTTTAATTTGCAAGTAGCTGCTTCACAAGTACCAAATATTGTGAAGAATTTACATGCAAGCAATCAAGATTTAAGAAATGAACTCAAAAAGGAACAACAATTAGAACAATCTCGTAAAGAATTTATGTCTATGGTTTCCCATGAATTAAAAACACCAATCGCAGCCGTTATGGGACAACTAGATGGCATGATTCACGGAATTGGAGCTTATAAAGATAGAGATAAATATTTAAAACGTTCCTATGAAATGATGCAAGACATTAACATATTAACGGAAAAAATGTCGGAATTATCCAAAATACAAAACCCTCAATTTAAACCTAATTTAAAAGTTATCTCATTAACTAATATTATTGAGGATGTTATGAAGAAAGTAGATTATTTCGTATCTGTAAAGCAGTTAAATGTGCAATCTAACATTAAACAAGATGTACAAGTTTTAGCTGATCCTAAATTTATTCAAACTGCTATTTTTAACATTATTTCAAATGCAATTCATTATACAATTGACCATCAGCATGTATATATAAAGCTTTATGAAAAACCAAACGGTTACGCATTAGAAGTATTAAATACAGGTTCACAAATAGATGAAGATAAACTTGCCCATTTATTTGAACCATTCTATCGCGCAAACCCTGACAAACATGGCTTAGTACAAGGTAGTGGTCTTGGGTTATACATTGTAAAACAAATACTAGATAAGCATCAGTTTCCTTATGGGATACAAAACACACCTCAAGGTGTAAAATGTTCTATTGTATTCCCAAAAGCAATGTAAAAACCTACTACAATTTCATACCCCAAATTCATACTTCGTATGAGTGGCGGAATTTTGTAGAGTATCTTACTCTGTTTCGTTCGCCCGTTATCCTTATTTGGATAGCGGGCGTTTTTTATTATTTAAAAGGAGGATTTTCATGGAGAAATTTAAGTATTCATTACTCGTTTTATTCGGAGCTTGTAGCTACGGTGTACTTTCAACTATTTTCAAACTCGGATTTATTGATGGGTTTTCAGCACATCAACTATTAGGAGGACAATATGTCTTCGGATGGATTGGGCTTCTTCTGCTCGTTCTTTTCGTTTCACGTCATAAAGTAACAAAAAAACAATTCTTCTCCTTACTAACAGTTGGCACAACAATGAGTATGACTGGTATTTTCTACGCTATTTCTGTAGAAGAACTACCAGCATCTATCGCTGTCGTCCTACTTTTCCAGTTCACATGGATTGGTGTAGTTATTGAAGCAATTGCCAATCGAACATTTCCAAGCCGTGAAAAAGTTATATCTATCATTATTTTATTTACTGGTACATTGTTTGCAGGCGGTGTCTTTGAAGGTCTTGGACAAAACTTTTCCATGAAAGGTATTATCTTTGGTCTATTAGCCGCTGCCTCTTTTTCATTCTATGTTTTTGCAAGTGGGCGCGTTGCTACAGAAGTTCCGCCTTATACAAAAAGCTTTCTTATGACAACAAGCGCTACTCTTATCGTATGCCTATTCTTCCCGCCAACCTTTTTAACAGACGGTGCCCTGCAAGCCGGTCTTTGGAAATACGCTTTCTTCCTCGGATTATTCGGTGTTGTCGTACCTGTCATTTGTTTTTCAATTGGCGTACCGAAAGTAGGAACAGGACTTAGTACAATACTAGGAGCAGCTGAATTACCAACGGCCATTATCGCTTCTATTACACTTGTACATGAAGTCGTAACATTCATGCAGTGGATTGGGATAATCTTTATACTACTTGGGATTTTCACTCCTCAGCTACTTACGGCTAGGAAAGGGAAGGAACGGAATAGTATACATACTGCATAACAAAAGACCTTTCATTCACTTGAAAGGTCTTTTTCTCTATCTCACTTTACCGCTCCATATAGTTTCTCTATCTCACACTCAATTTGTTTTACATCGATTCTTTCAAATAATGGCTGCACACTATTAATTTGATTCGGTAACGTATTTTGAGGTTCCCAATTCTTTTTAACAATCGATAATGTGTTTCTAACTCTTTCACTTGAAAATGGTAAAAACGGTTCAAGGAGATTTGCAAAATTAGCGATGAGATACACACAGTTATAAATCGTCTCTTCGCATGAAACTGGATCATCTTCTCGTTGTTTCCACGGTTGTCTCTCATCAAAATATTTATTTGCAAAACGTACTGCATCAAATATTGATTCTAGCGCTACCTTAAATTTAGTTTGCTCAATCGCCTCTCCTACATTTTTATATAATCCTTCTACTTTATCTTTCAGCTCTACATCAATACTTCCCTTTGGTACAATGCCATCATAATATTTTTCAATAAACTTTAATGTCCGGTTTACAAAGTTCCCGTATGCACCTAACAATTCACTATTATGACTGTAAATAAATTCTCGCCATGAAAAATCAGTATCGCGATTTTCTGGTGCATTGACTGTTAAAAAGTAACGAATAGAATCTGGATTATAGCGTTCTAATATGTCAGGTACCCATACTGCCCAGTTTTTACTTGTCGATAATTTTCTTTTTTCAACTGTTAAATATTCATTCGACACGATATGACGAGGAATTGCCCCTTCTCCTATTCCAAGCAATACCGCTGGCCAAATGATAGAATGAAACGGAATATTATCCTTTCCGTGCACATAATATGTTTTCGCTTCTCTATCCCAAAACTCTTGATCATCTTTCCCTGTTCCTTCAGCCCAATGTTTACTCGCTGAATAATACCCTGTCACCGCTTCAATCCATACGTAAATTTTTTTACCTTCGTATCCCGATACTGGAATTGGAACTCCGATTGGTAAATCACGTGACACTGTCCTATCTTGTAACCCTTCTTTTACATATCTTTCTGTTAGCTGAATTGCATTGTCACGCCATGTTCCTTTTTGTTTTGCAATTTCTACAGACTCTTTAATTTGGTGCTGAAATGTATGCAATGCGAAATAGAAATGTTCTGTTTCCTGTACTGATGGCGTACTACCACATAACTTACATTTCTTGTCTAACAAATCAAGTGGATCTAAAATAGCAGAACATGCATCACATTGATCTCCTCTCGCTGCTTCATGACAATGTGGACAAATGCCTTCTACATAACGATCAGGTAAAAACTGCGTACACGTTTCGCAATATGCTTGTTCCACTGTTTTTTTATAAATGTAGCCTTCTTCTAATAAACGTAAAAAAACTTTTTGAACCGTTTCATGATGGTGCTCACTATCTGTACGTGTATAGCAATCATACGTAAAACCTAAATCCTGAAAACATCGCTCAAATTCTTCATGATACTTATCAGCAATTTTCTTCGCCGTCACTCCTTCTTGTTTTGCCCTAATTGCAATCGGTGTTCCATTACAATCACTTCCCGAAACATACAACACATTCTCACCTTTTGCCCGGTAATAACGTGCTAAAATATCTCCAGGTAACAAGCTCGCAATATGTCCAAGATGTAACGAACCATTTGCATACGGCCAAGCGCCTCCAATAAAAATACTCATCTTATATTCCTCCTTTAAAATACAAAAAGCCCCGCCCTTATCTTAAAAAAGATAAGGGCGGGGCTGTATAAACAGTCGCGGTACCACCTTATTTCGCCAATTACTCACATAATTAGCCTTAACAAGTACGGAGCTATATGCTCTTATACTGTGGTTTTGATAACGAGTACCAACTCTCGTCGCCGCCTACTATTATCATTTGATAAGTTCAGGACGAAGCTCAAAGGCCATTGTTCAAATGAATATTCTTGCTTCTTCTCAGCTACCGAAGCTCTCTGGAAAGAATGTGTTCATCCTACTTTTCCTTTTCAACGCTTTTACGTATAACATGTATTGTACGACTTAATCACAGAAAAATCAAACTTTTATCCAGAAAGAAAAGGAAATCCCATCCCCCTGCCGAATACCTATACGTTCACAAAAGGAGTGATACGATTGAATCAAAAACAACTAAGCACACGTAATGAAAAAAGCTGGAATGCAGCTGCTTATGAAGCTTGGACGAATCGCCACGGGGCGCCAGCTGATTATGCGAAAAAGCTCATAGAAAATCCTATGCGCGAGGTAGATCACTATTTACCTTACATACAATCTCCAAAAGGAAAACGTATTATTAATTTACTCGGGTCAAAAGGAAATAAAGCCGTCTCTCTTGCTCTTTTAGGGGCTGACGTAACGGTTGTTGATATTTCAGCAAGTAATGCAAAATATGCAAATGAACTTGCTGAAGCAGCCGGTGTCTCTATCCAGTATATCGTTTCTGATGTATTAAATGTCCAACTCTCCGAATCATTTGATATCGTATTGCTGGAACTTGGTGTACTCCATTACTTTCTAGATTTAAAACCGCTCTTCCAAAAAATTGCTACCTTACTTAAGCGAGATGGAATGCTTATTCTTCGTGACTATCATCCTGTTTACACTAAATTATTAGGAGTAGACCATCCCTCATTTCAGGCCAATGGGAATTATTTCGATGAAGAATTAATTGAAGATGATGTTGCTTATAGCATCCTTCTTACAGAAGCGCAGAAAGAATCGTTACCTAAAACAACCATCCGTCGTTGGACGCTAGGAGAAATTATTACAACACTTGCAGAAGAACATTTTAAAATTGAAAAACTAGTTGAAGAACACGGTTCGCATCAAAGATGGGTCTTTCCTTCTACTGCACCGGAAGGAATTGAAGAACGAATACCCGGTCTATATACATTAATTGCGACAGCATGCAAAAAAGGATCCCTTCACGGATAGGATCCTTTTTGCATGCTCACGCATATAAGTTGAGGTTGGAGATTACCATAATTCTGTAGAATAGGACACAAGATATTTCAACATTTCGTCTCTGACTTACGTCGTCAAAAAGGGGTATGACCAACATAACGAAGAGTAATGTTCATAGTTGATACTGATAATCGTTATCAACTAATTAGAAGTATACATGATGTTATTTCAAATTACAATAGTATTTCTAATTTTTATTTATGAACTTTTTGATATACAAATGTATACATTTTAAGAACATTTACTCATATCAATCTGCCATCTTCCATTATCTGCTATAATTTTCATTGAACAGATTAATAACTTCATAATGATGTTTTTATTAATTCTGCTCTTAATATTTATAAATTATAATAAATAGTTTTTAAAAGGCAGGGGTAACGATGAAATATGTTAGTATTCGAAAAAAACTACTCTTCACACTCTTAAGTATTTCTTCTTTATTTAGCATCGCTCTTATTGTTATTCTTTCATTCGCCATGAGCCAAGCAAGTGAAATTGAAACGTTAAAAAATGATGTATCCAAAAGAGCAACAATTTTAAAAGAACGTGGTGATTGGTTCCAAGCACAAGTTGCTGGTTTACAAGAATATTTACTGTCACATGATCAAAAAGGATTAGATAAATTCAACCGAGAAGGAAAAAAACTAGCTGATACTAGAGAAAAAGTAACAAGTGATAAAAAACTTCCAGAAGGAATGAAAGAAGCCATTTTAATGGGAGGAAAATGGCGCAGCGTCATAGATAATGAAGTCCTCCCTCTCGCTCGCGAAGGAAAATGGGAAGAAGCATCCAAAATCGCTTTAGCTCAAACCGATTATGTAAATGACCTTTTAGGTCGTTTTACGAAATATGCAAATGAAGAAAATGATAAACGTGACGCATTAATTACTGACGTAGAGTCTTCTTCATCTCTTATTCAATATATTATTTTCTTCTCACTCATTACATGTACAATAACTTCTATCTTATTAGCATGGTGGTTCTCTGGTAAACTCGTTAAACCGATACGACAAATTGATGAGAAATTAAAAGAATTAGCTTCTCAAGATGGCGATTTAACTGCTAGATTGCACGTAACGAGTAAAGATGAAATTGGTGATATCGCCAATTCCTTTAATCAAATGCTTGCTAACTTACAACGTATAATAAAACAAGTGCAACAAACATCAACAAGTGTAAAAGAAGCGTCTGAAAATGTGTTTATCGAAACAACTTCTTCTATGGAAAACACAGCAAAAACGCAAGAAACTATGAATGCCCTTGAACATAATATTCGTTCACAAGTCTCCAGCATCGAGGAAAGTTCAACTGCAATGGATGATATGACAACGAGTGTTCAGCGTATTGCAGAATCTGCCTCTTCTGTTGCTAGCCTAGCTGTTACAACTTCAGAAAAAGCAGATAGTGGTAATAAAGTCATTGAGAAATCTATTACACAAATGCATACCATTAACGAAGCTGTTAACGCTACATCACAAGTAGTAGCGCGACTCATTACACATACGAATCATATTGATACTGCACTTCAATCCATTTCTAATATCGCGGAACAAACGAATTTGCTCGCTTTAAATGCTTCCATTGAAGCGGCCCGTGCTGGTGAACATGGAAAAGGATTCGCTGTTGTTGCTGATGAAGTTCGAAAACTTGCTGAACAATCCCAGCTAGCAGCAACCGATATTAACCATTTACTTCATCAAATTCAAGCAGATACAAAAATAGCAAATGAAATGATGGCGCAAGGTCAGTCAGAGGCTTCTGAAGGCATTACAGTCATTCGTACCGCTGGATCTTCATTCTCAGAAATTGTTAACCACATTAATAAAGTCTCTACACAAATGCAAGAAATGTCTGCAACTGCTGAAGAGATGGCCGCAAGTTCTGAAGAAATGAACGCTTCACTTAATAACATCGCTTCTATTTCAAATGAAGTTGCCGCCGAAACATCACAAACAGCAACTTCAGCTGGTAACCAAGTAAACAAAATGAGTGTCGTTGCTAAAAAAGCTTCTGAAATGAAAACGACCGTACAAGAACTTGAAGTTCTCGTTTCCCATTTCAAAACAAACATTTAAAGCGAAATTTTCATTTATACTTCTATGATTTCCAAATTATTAAAAAGAGAGATTTACAGTCTCTCTTTTTTCACCTTAAAATATCTCTTTCTATCTCCCATTCCGTCTGCTATAATTCCTAAAGGAAAGAAGGAAGCTTTATTCCAAACGGAGTAAAGCTTTATTTCAATTTTTATATTAATTAATTCTAATACTATGATTTCACAAAGGAGGCTTTTATCATATGAGTTTTATTAGCATTCGAAAAAAACTAATGTTTATGATGGGAACGATTTGCGCTTTATTTGGCATCGCCTTAGCTTTTATTCTATTTTCTGCTATTGATCAATCTCGTCAAGCTGAAGCATTACAAAAAGAAATTTCCCCTCTGGCAACACAATTAAAAGAGCGCGGGGATGCTTATCAAGTACAGCTCTCTGCTTTAAGAGGTTATTTATTACAACATGATCAGGTCGAATTAGACAAATTTAATTCGATGAGTAAACTTCTTGAAGATAAGAAAGAGCAACTTCTTTCAAATCCTAACCTTTCTCAATCTGTGAAGGATACAATGGAATCAGGATCAACTTGGAGAAAATTTATTGAAGAGAAAGTTTTCACTCTTGCAAAAGAACAAAAGTGGGAAGAGGCTTTACAAGTAGCTTATGCAGAAAATGGTACTGTCTATAAAGTAATTGGTGACTTCACAAATTACAGTAATGAACAAGCCAAGTTACGTGACGAATCTATCAAAAAAATTGATCAATCTTCACTACAAATTGAATATGTTATCTTCTTATCACTTGTTATTTGTATTATCGTAGCTATCATTCTTGCATGGTGGTTCTCTGGTAAACTTGTACAACCAATTCAACAAATTGATAGTAAGCTAAAAGAATTATCATCTCAAGAAGGTGACTTAACAGCTCGCCTACAAGTAAATAGTAATGATGAAATTGGTACGATCGCAACATCATTTAATAAAATGTTAGAAAACCTACAACATATCATTAATCGTGTTCAAAAAACATCGGTGGAAGTACAAAACGCTTCTGAAAATATGCTAGAAAAGACGAATATATCACGCGAGGCAACAATAAAAGTTCAAAGCTCGATGTCCAACTTAAATGCGAGTATTCAATCTCAAGCCTCTAGCATGGAAGAAAGCTCAACGGCAATGGACGATATGGCAGTAAGTGTTCAGCGCATTGCTGAATCTGCTTCATCTGTAACTGAGCTTGCTGTAGTTACATCTGAACAAGCTAACGACGGAAGTACTGTTATTCAAAAATCCGTTTCACAAATGACAACGATACACGACGCGGTAAATGCTACGTCAGAGGTGGTCGAACGTCTAATCACTCACACGAAATATATTGATACAGCTGTACAATCTATTTCTAATATCGCAGAGCAAACAAACTTACTTGCTTTAAATGCATCTATCGAAGCAGCTCGTGCTGGCGAACAAGGAAAAGGCTTCGCTGTCGTAGCTGACGAAGTTCGAAAACTTGCTGAACAATCTAAAACAGCGGCAACAGATATTAACCAATTACTACATCAAATTCAACAAGACACTGAAACTGCAAGCTCTATGATGTCACAAGGTCGTTCTGAGGCATTTGAAGGCATTCACGTCATTCGTGAAGCTGGCAATTCTTTCACAACGATTGTGGAACAAGTAAATAAAGTATCTACTCAAATGCAAGACATCTCAGCAACTGCTGAAGAAATGGCTGCAAGCGCTGAAGAAATGAACGCTTCACTGAATAACATCGCTTCTATTTCAACTGAAGTATCTAGTGAAACAGCAGCAACAGCACAATCTGCTGAGCAAAAGGTCATTACTATGAATGAGATGACTGTAACTGCTAGACAAATGAAACAAACAGTTGAAGAATTAGATCAACTCGTATCTCATTTCAAAACTGAATAGCTCAAAAAAATATCCCTCTTCCAAAAGGGATATTTTTTTGAGCTCATTTCCTGCACATTATACACATTTCCGTTATAATGAGAATCGATATCATAAATGTGTAGGAGGTGCTATTTATGTCTCAAGAAGCATTTGAAAATAAATTATATGCCAATTTAGAAGCTGTTATTGATCCTGAACTAGGCGTTGACATTGTGAACCTTGGATTAGTTTATGACGTTACAGCAGATGAAAATAATAATGCTGTCATTACGATGACGATGACTTCTATCGGTTGTCTAATGGCTGGACAAATTGTATCAGACGTAAAAAAAGTATTATCAACGAACGTACCTGAAGTCAATGAAATAGAAGTAAATGTCGTTTGGAATCCACCATGGTCTAAAGAGCGCATGTCTCGTATGGCGAAAATTGCATTAGGCATTCGCGACTAAATCAGTGGAACTTTAATCATTCGCAAATAGCTGGATAAAGAAAAGACCTGACATTCTAGTCAGGTCTTTTTCTCTTATTATTTTACGCCTACTGCATCATAAGCTTTCGCTACAGCTTGTACAGCTTTAGAATCTTTACCATATAAATCTTCAGCTGATTGAAGAGCAGCTTGACGCATCATCTTAAAGTCAGAGTTTGCAGTTAAATATTTCGTAAGAGCACGGTAATAAATTTTTTCTGTCGCTTCACGGCCTACTCCAGTTACTTTCACGCCGTAATGCTCTCCGCCATCAGATACTAAATAGGCAGCTTTATTGTTAATACTACTGTTAATATGAACGCCACCATTATCAGCTGTTCCAGTGTAGCGTTTATTGTAATGATCTGGGTAACCTTCACCTGGTTTTAATGGATTTGGAATAGATGCTGGATCTTTCAGAGAACGAAGTGCATCACCAGGTTTTCCAGGTGTATAAATGTCAGCACCTAAATCCCAGCTCTTCTTCTCAACCATGACACCCATAATATCAGATAACGATTCATTTAACGCACCTGACTCATTTTTATAAACAAGATTTGCTGTATGTTCCGTTACAGCATGCGTTAATTCATGACCGATAACATCTAGTCCAGCAGATAATGGAATGAATGTTTTTCCATCGCCATCACCATACATCATTTGTACACCATTCCAAGCTGCGTTATTCCAGCTTTCTCCAACGTGAACAGTCGAAATAAGCTTCGCGCCTTTATCATCGAAAGAATTACGATTAAATGTCTTTTTGTAGTAATCATACACTTTTCCTGCATTTACATGTGCATCAACTGCCGCTTTATCTTCGAAGAACTTAGATTTACTTTCAACTTCTTCTCCTGTATATCCAAGAATTTGTGAGAATAAATTAAACAAGTTTTCATCCATATTTTCTGCATCAAATGTATGAACACCTTGTCCTCGTTTCCCATCAAATAAGTTGAATGCTCCTGTTTTCTCATCTTGAGCAATTTCAAATGATTGTCTAGCGCCTAATACTCCATAACCGAACCCTGTAATATGATCTACAGCATTATATTTCTCAATTACATTTCCATTTGTTGCATCAACAAAATAATGCCAATATCCTGGAGCTGGCTTTGAAATCGATGCTTTCACTAAATATGCAAGATAGTAATTCCCATCTTTTTCATACACATATAAATCTTTTTTCACACCGTCATAATTCTTTACTTTACCAATTTCTTTCTCAATGCCTGCCTTTGCAATCGTTTCTGCTTGTTCCGCACTAATGCTTGCAAACGCAGGAATATTTTTATCCTCTAAATTCGGAATAACTTGTCCGAAGAATGCTTTTACATTATTTTCTTTATCAAGTGTAACAGTTTGATCTGAACCATACACAGGAATGTTATTATGTTTCTCAACTAACTTCACGTGTGTTGTGCCCGATTCAGCATCTTTTTCTTCCCCAACGACATTGAAATGTTTATCAATATTTCCTGCTAATTTAAACATATCTTTCTTACTCTCTAAATACTGAAAGACTGTCTCTTTTTTATCTAGTCCTTCCGGTGCTTTCCATTCTTCACCTATGTATGCAGGCGTTTTAAATTCTTGATGATATTGAATTTTTTGTTCTTCCGCTTTCGTTGTCGTTGCTCCAAATGTTCCAAATCCCCCGGCGATAACAGTTAAGGCTAATGCTGATGAAATGACTTGCTTTTTCACTATAACATTCCCCATTCCCTAAAGATTTTTGACACTTTTATACAATTCTTATTTTTTAAGCTAATACCTTTTTCCAAAATTTGAGAAAGATTTTTCTGACAATTCCACTCAAAAAAAGAGGACATCCTATTAGGTGTCCTCTTTTCTATAAACGTTTTATTATTTTTTCAATTCAATTGCTAAATAGTGTGATTGTTCTTTCGCTGCAATATGAATATCTTCTTCTACCGCTTCTGCCGCATCACGCATAACAAGTGTCTCACCATTGATTGCACTACTTCCTTCAATTTGAACAAGGTACAACTGACGACCTTCTTTCACTGGAAAATGAATTTCTTTTCCAGCTTCTAACGATAAAGAATATAAATTCGCATCTTGGTGAATTTGAATTGGTGCCTCTCCTTCTAATGGAGATACCATATGGAACCACTCGTTTTCACGCTTACTCCAATCAAATTTAAACTCACCATAGTTTGGCTTATGATCTGCACGGTCTGGTAAAATCCAAATTTGTAATAAACGCAATGTCTCATTTCCTAAATTATGCTCACTATGAAATACACCTGTGCCAGCACTCATATATTGAACATGTCCACGCTCAATTGTTCCGCGGTTCCCCATGCTATCTTCATGTGTTAAAGCACCATCTACAACGTACGAAATGATTTCCATATCGCGGTGTGGATGCATATCAAAACCAGTTTGTGCCGCTACTAAATCATCATTAATAACACGTAATGCTCCAAAGCTCATGTTATTTGGATTATAGTAATTAGCAAAGGAAAAATGAAAATGTGTATTTAACCAACCGTGATTCGCTCTTCCCATATTTTTATGATCAACTTTTCTAAACATATCCTTCACCTCATATTATCTCGAATTCAAGATTTATTTTAAAAATTTTTTCACTGTAATTTTTTTAGTAATTGTAATAATTGATTTTGTTCTTCTATATTTAAATTATGAAACTGCTCCGCTTGGAACGTTTCTTGAGGCGGGACAATTTCCTCATATAAAGCTCTTCCCTTTTCTGTTAATGAAATATATTTCGTAGTACCTTCTTGTTCACGACGAATCCACTCCATTTGCTCCATTTTATTTAAAAGCTGAGTGATATTTCCTTTCGTAACAAATAGCTTATTTCCAAGCTCTTGCTGTGTTAAACGATCATGCCCTCCAACTTGAGCTAGTACATCAAACTGAGCAGCAGATACATTCCATTTTTTCAAATGCTGATTCGTCTCACGAATACTTTTGTTATAAAAACGTGATAAACGAAACCATAATAATAATCCGAGCCTATCTTCAGTTTTCATTCTATCACCTCGCTCGTTTCATACCATTAGTTTAGAACTAAACTTTATGAAAGTCAATTACTTATTTTTAGTAAGAAACAAAGAAAGCACAGCGCTATTTCTCACTATGCTTTACATTAACTTTCTATTTTTATATTCATCGAATTTCCTCTCCGCGAACTTCCTCGCATCTTTTTCAATCCATCTCTCTTCGTACACTTCACTTCCGACATACAACACTTCCCTCTTATGCTGCATCGCATGGCGAAATTCATGCAGTAGTGTTTTGAGCACTTGCTCATACTCTTCCCACATACAAACAAAAATTAATTGTTTTTCTTTATGATAAAAACCGCCTATTGGGAATAGAAACTCTTCCTCTTCTTCTCCTAATGATAGAAGTACATGATTTGCATCACACGTATCACAAAAAATAACTGGCGTTTTACATACTTCAATAAGTGAAAACAAATCATCTCTCAGCCTTTTGACATCCCAAGGAAGCTCCGAATCCAACACATACCAATTCTCCACCTGTTGATATACATTTTGAAACTGGAGTTCCATTTTTCTATAATCCCCTTTCCAAACTCCCTTTTCCTATATGTATGCCACAATATGTAAAATATTAAACCTGCTCTTTCTCCTTTTGAAAAATGACAATAAAAAAAGAATCTATGTCAGCATAGATTCTTTTTACGTAATTACTTTTTTTTCATCACTTTTTTTAATACAAAGTAACCAACTGCACAAACAATAGCAGCAAGTGCAAAATATTTCACATAAGGCCCAGCTACTTTATTAATACTTTCCCACTCTGTTCCTAATTTAAAACCTAGATATACAAATACAATTGACCATGGAATAACAGCTAATGTAGTTAGCGTAATAAACTTAGCATGTGACATTTTTGCAATACCCGCTGGTATAGAAATAGCATGCCGTACAACAGGAATAAAGCGAGCTGTAAAAATAACACCAGTTCCGTAACGATTAAACCAATCTTCAGCATAATCAATATGCTTCTTCTGAATTAAAATATATTTTCCATATCGCTCAAGAACAGGTCTTCCCCCGTATCGACCAATCCAATAAATAAATAGTTGTGCGATTACACCGCCAATTGTCCCGAACGCGACAGCACCCCAAAACGTAATGCTTCCTGTTGATACTAAATAACCTGCATAAGACAATACGATTTCACTCGGAATAACCTCTAACATCAATCCAAGCATAATTCCCCAATAACCAAGTCCTTCTAGAAACACTAAAACTGAATGAATCAACTCTCCTAACATCATGTACCTCTCTTTACTGTTTTCATTGCAAAAAATAAAAGTACAAGTAGGAACTATCTTGTACTTTTATTTTTAAAAAATTTAGCTAGTTTTCGTATCCCACTTAAAGATTTTATTTAAAAATTTATATACATTCTTTGACTCTTTCGTCAGAAGTGGACCTAAGATGGATAGTATAAGCACGTATAGCGCTGAGAATGGTTTCAGTACTGACATTAAACCACCGGCGATACCGATATTGGCCATAATGATGGAGAATTCTCCCCTTGAAACGATTGTTAATCCAATATTTGTTGATGCTTTATGAGATAATCCAGCTTGTCGCCCTGCAATCATCCCAGCTACAAAGTTTCCGATGATTGTAAGAAGGACAGCACCTAACGTTAACCATATCGCTCCGCCTAATGAAAACGGATCAATACTTAATCCGAAACTGAAGAAGAAAATAGCTCCGAAAAAGTCTCTAAATGGAACGACGAGATGTTCAATTCTGTCACTATGCTCTGTCTCAGAGAAAACTAATCCTAAAAGAAGTGCTCCAATTGCTTCGGCAACGTGAATTGTTTCTGAAAAACCAGCAATGAAGAACAGTGAAGCAAATACTACAATAATAAAGATTTCATCTGAGCTAATATTGAGCAATTTATTTAATAACGGCGTCGCCTTTCTAGCTACAATAAAGAATAGAAGCATGTATCCTAAAGCAATTCCAATTGAAGTAAGGGCGCCTAAGAAGGAAGCATGATCCCCTAAAACTAAACCAGAAACAACTGATAAATATACAGCAAGGAATATATCTTCAAACATAATGATTCCTAAAATTAATTCGGTCTCATTATTACCAGTTCTTCTTAAATCCACTAACACTTTAGCAACGATAGCACTAGAAGAAATCGTAATAATACCCGCAATAATTAAGATTTCTAGTAAAGGGAATCCCATTATAAATCCGTATAATAATCCAAGTGAAAAGTTAATTAAAATATAGATCGTTCCGCCAATCGCAATAGAACGTCCAGATTTAATTAGTTTTTTCATCGAGAATTCTAACCCTAGATAGAACAGAAGAAACAGAACGCCGATCCGTCCAAGGAAGGAAATTACATTTGCACTTTCAATAAACTTGAAATCGATCACACCTATTGTCGGCGCATGCGGCCCCACTAACATCCCAAGAACAATTAGAAACGGAATTACTGAGAATTTAAACTTTCCAGCAATTACTGCCGCAATTGCAACTAATACTAACGCTGTACCAACTTCAAAAATTAAAGTATCCATCTAGTCAGTCCCCCTATTCGAAAGTAACTCATTAATAATTTTTTTAATTTCTTCTCTCTCACCAGAAACTACAAGCATATCGCCTTCTTCAATTACCGTTTCTGGCCCTGGATTAAATAGCTTTTTCATATTCTTCTTCATAACTGCAATGATCGTTACGCTATAGTTTTTTCTTATTTCAAGATCACCAATTGTTTTTCCGATTGCTGGAGCTGCATTCTCTACTTTAAACCACTCAATTGCTAAACCTTCAAAGACCATTTCAACATTTTCTAATGCTCTAGGCTTATACACCATTCCACCTAATATTGCTGCAATTTGTCTTGCCTCTGAGTCGCGTAATGAAATACTTGAGATACTTTCTTCATGGTCTGAATCAAAATGATACATTTCTCTACGCCCATCATCATGAATGACAATTACCATCTTTTCGTTACCTTTCGTAACGATTTGAAATTTGTAACCAATACCCGGAAGTTCACTTTCTCTAATATTCATATTTAGCTCCTCCACAACTTTTTTATTTGAATTTTCTGTTTTTCTGTCTTTTGTTCATCCAAGCAACTTTAGAAATTCTAACCATTCAGGATACCTGTGATTTGGAAATCTTTTATTGTAATAATAAGTGGCTCCTAAAAAGATACTTAAAGATGTAATGATAAAAAATATATTACTTCTCATTTTCAAACTCTTAAGGCTTACTTTCAATAAAGTTTCTTCTTTCAAATTATCCCCTCTTTCTCGCTTTACATTTAGTTTTTTAAAATGTAAATAATTCTAAAAATATTAATATGTAACATAATCATAACACAAAATGAGTTTGAGTAACATAATTTTTTAGAAAAATTGATTCTCGTATATTTTTTGCATATAATTTTCTTATTACGGAAAAAAGGAAGTGTATTATATGGTTGATATCTTTAGCAGATTCCTTGAGGTAACGAATAATATTTTATGGTCATATATTCTTATTGCAATGCTAATCGGCTTCGGTCTTTATTTCTCTTTTAAATTGAAGTTTGTCCAAATTACTCATTTTGGTGAGATGGTCGGTTTAATTAGTAAAGGGTTTAATCGAAAAGAAAAAAAGAAAGATAGCATCTCTCCATTCCAAGCATTTTGCCTAAGTGCAGCAGCACGTATCGGTATCGGGAACTTAGCTGGTGTAGCACTAGCCATTTCAATGGGTGGACCTGGCGCAATATTTTGGATGTGGTTTATCGCTATCCTTGGAGCAGCTACTAGTTTCGTAGAATGTACGCTCGCGCAAATTTATAAAGTAAAAGATGGAAGCAGATTCCGTGGTGGTCCAGCATATTACATGGAAAAAGGATTAAATAAACGCTGGATGGGTGTTTGGTTTTCACTTCTTATTACAGTTGCGTACGGATTAATTTTCAATTCTGTACAAGCAAACACAGTAACAATAGCATTTGAAAATGCTTTTGGACTAGAGCGAACGATCGTAGGGGCTCTATTGGCTTTATTAGTTGCAGTTATTATTTTCGGTGGCATCAAGAGCATTTCACGTATTACAGAAATGATTGTTCCTCCAATGGCAATTATTTATATTGGTGTGGCAATTTTTGTTGTTATTAATAACTTCACTATGTTACCAAGCATTTTCACGGAAATATTTAACAGCGCATTTGGTTTAGACCAAGCCGTCGCTGGTGGTATTGGAGCAGCAATCAAGTTCGGAATTCAGCGCGGTTTATTCGCGACAGAAGCAGGTATGGGTAGCTCTCCTAACGCAGCAGCAACATCAGATGTATCTCACCCTGTAAAACAAGGACTTGTTCAAGCATTAGGTGTTTTCGTAGATACATTCTTAGTATGTACATCAACAGCATTTATCGTATTATGTTCTGGACTTTACAAAGGATCGAATTTAGAAGGTATTGAACTAACTCAACAAGCATTAAGTTCACAAATTGGACCGTGGGCAAGCACTTTCTTAGCGATTATTATTTTCCTATTCGCGTTCAGCTCTTTACTAGGAAACTACTATTATGGTGAAACGAATATCGCATTCATTAAAGAAAGCAAAACATGGTTAATGATTTATCGCGTTGCAGTTGTCGGAATGGTATTCTTCGGATCAATCGCTGCCCTTAAAACAGTTTGGAGTTTAGCTGATTTATTCATGGGACTAATGGTATTCACAAACTTAATTGCCATCTCATTCCTAAGCAAGTTCGCCTACGCAGCATTAGTAGACTATATTAAGCAAAAGAAACAAGGAAAAGACCCTGTTTTCATTGCAAGTTCTATCCCTGGCTTACAGAATACAGAGTGCTGGGATGGACAGGATGTAGAAGAAAAACAGAAGGCTGTATAATAATTAATAGCAGTAACTATATATCAAACAAAATCCCTATTACTTCACAGTAATAGGGATTTTTATTTACAACAGTTCATAATTTGTTCAAATTAATTCCAGCAAAAGGGTTGATTTATACGAATTACTAGATTATAATAATTATAAATTAGTAATTGATATCATATAACAACTCAAAAGGAGATTGATCATAATGAACAAACAAGTAATCGAAGTATTAAACAAACAAGTAGCAGACTGGAGCGTTTTATTCACAAAACTACATAACTTCCATTGGTACGTAAAAGGACCTCAATTCTTCACATTACACGAGAAATTCGAAGAACTTTACACAGAATCAGCTACTCACATCGACGAAATTGCAGAACGTATTTTAGCAATTGGTGGTAAACCAGTAGCAACAATGAAAGAATACCTAGAAATATCTTCTATTCAAGAAGCAGCTTACGGAGAAACTGCAGAAGGGATGGTCGAAGCAATCATGAAAGACTACCAAATGATGCTAGTCGAACTGAAAAAAGGCATGGAAATCGCTCAAGACTCTGACGACGAAATGACATCTGACCTACTATTAGGCATCTACACAGAACTAGAAAAACACGCTTGGATGCTACGTGCGTTCTTGAATCAATAATAGATTTTAAAGCAGAAGCGGCTCGTTCAGAGTCGCTTTTTTCTATGGATTGGTCATGCATGCTGTGCTGGTACATGAAATTTATATCAGCGATTTTCTAATTATATCGGCGATTTCATCAAATTTATCAGCGATTTCGGCAAATTTATCAGCGATTTTTCCAATATATCGACTTACCGACAAATCACGACAATATCAGCACTCTCCTATCCCCACTTTTATCAATATATTACAATCTCTTTTATGTTAAAATATAGGAAACACCCTTTAGCAAAATAGATCCAAAAAAGCTTTTCCATATTCATCATTTACTACTTAAATGGCGGGAGTGGTTCAGTTGAAAGACTACTTAATTAGAGCATTTTTTGCGTTAATAACAGTTGGGATTGTCTTACTTATAGCTAATATTTTCAATATACGTATCGAGGTTAAAGACTACGCTTTCCTCGTTGTCTTAGCAATTGGTGGCGGCTGGGGTGGCTGGTACCTGTATAAAAAACAAAGTAATCAAAATGATAAAGGCATTCCAAAGTAATACGGAATGCCTTCTTTTTATTGCCGTCTATAATAAATAATAAAATTCAAACCGCTAATACAACCAATCGCAATACACATATTAAAACTCTGTACATCTCCGCCTAGATTATACTCATCAACGATAAACCCAGACATAAACAACGTGATCGCTGAAACACCGATACATAATATCGAAATAAACTAAAGCGAAAACTCATTAATTAGCTCTTTCTTCTGTGTTGAAACAATTAGCATAACAAGAATAGATGCTGCTAAAATACTTTTAAAAACAGGGCGTAAATACACAAACTCCTCCATCAATTTCTCCTTTTCCAAAAAATTATATCTCAACATTAACATATTTAACCAAATTAAAAACACATGCCTTTTCAAGATAAAATAACATGTGTTTCCAAAAATCTCTATACAATTGTATTATGATAGTTGCTTCCACTTCGTTCCTAAAACAGGACGCTCGTAATTTTGTATCTTATGAATGAGTGCATCTGCCGTCTCAGCTGAAACGATTAACTCTCTATTCGATGGATTCATAAATCCTTCTTCTGCTGCACGTTCAACCATTTGCAGAATTGGTCCGTAGAAATCTTTTATGTTCAATAAACCAACTGGCTTACTATGTATACCAATTTGTGACCAACATACAACTTCAAATAGCTCTTCAAAGGTTCCATATCCGCCTGGCATTGCAATAAAAGCATCCGCAAGCTCTGCCATTTTCGCTTTACGTTCATGCATCGTTTCTACTTCAATTAATTCTGTTAACCCTGTATGAACAATTTCTCCTCGGAATAGACCGCGCGGCATAACACCTGTCACACGACCACCTAAGCGAAGTACTTCGTTTGCTACTTCTCCCATTAATCCGACGCATGAACCTCCATATACAAGCTCATAGTCGTTCTCAACAAACATTTTACCTAATTCAATTGCCTGCTCTTTGAACTCTGGTCTCTCCCCTAAATTTGAACCTGCAAACACACAAATCTTTCTCATTCCTACACCCCAAAACTATATATTGTCATGATACAATTGTCATTGTACAACATATTGAAGGGATGAGGAAGAAATGGATATCGTCGCATTTGAAAGATGGGTTGAGGAATTTTATGAAAAACGAAGCTGGTCACAGTATAATTCCTTTATTCGCTTAAATTTCTTAACAGAGGAAGTTGGGGAAGTTTCACGCGTTGTTCGCGCTATTGAAATCGGTCGTGATCGTCCTGATGAAGACGCAAAAACAGAAGAAGAACTAAAACAAGAACTAAAAGAAGAACTTGGTGATGTACTATCTAATCTTATTATTCTTTCACAAAAATATGATTTGGATTTACAAGACATTATGGATGCACACGTCACAAAGCTTTCGAAAAGGTTTGAAACATCTAAATGAGAACATTATCAATTATGATATAATATTCTTGTCACAATACTAAGGGGGATTTTATGTTATCTAAAAAATTGCACGACGCACTAAACGATCAAATGAATTTTGAGTTTTACTCTGCCCACGCTTATATGGCAATGGCTGCTTACTGTACGGCAGAGAGCTATGATGGATTCGCTAACTTTTTCCTTGTACAAGCTGAAGAAGAACGTTTCCACGCAATGAAGCTTTATAACTACATTAATGACCGCGGTGAGCGCGCTATTGTTACTGGATTTGATAATCCTAACAACGAATACGAATCTGTATTAAATGCTTTTGAAGTTGCACTTGAGCACGAGCGTGAAGTAACGAAACGCATTTATCACTTATCTGATATCGCTTGGGATGAGCGTGAACATGCAACAATTACATTCTTAAAATGGTTCGTTGACGAGCAAGTTGAAGAAGAAGCTTCATTCGATAGCATCATCCAAAAATTAAAACGTATTACAAGCGATTCAAACGCACTATTTATGCTAGATGCTGAATTAGAGAAACGTACATTTACGCCTCCAGCTGAGTAGTATTTCAATCACCTTAATGAATATATTAAGGTGATTTTTTTATTTCTTCTCTAAGCTGAATAACCCTCGCCACATCCTTCTTATAAAGCACTGAAACCTTTTCAACAAAGTCACTATGAGTAAAAGTTCCATCGCCTTCTTCTACTATGCTCAAATATCCATGTATCAATTTAAAAAATGCTCTAGCATCTTCTCCAGTTAATTGATCAATGTTCTCTATAATCTCATCAAACTCCCTTACACTATCCGCTTCTTTCACCCTAATTCCCCCTCTCTATATTATTTATCATACTAAAATAAAAAAAGTCGTTCATCCCTCTAGGCGAGAGATAAACGACTTCTTTACTATTTTATTAAAGCATAACCCCAACGATAATCGCTGATAATATACTTACTAACGTTGCACCGTATACAAGTTTTAGTCCGAATGATGATACAACGTTTGCTTGTTTACCATCGATACTCTTCGTTGCACCTGCGATAATTCCGATAGATGAAAAGTTCGCAAATGATACAAGGAAAATTGATAAAATACCTACTGTACGAGTTGATAAGTCGCCAGCTACTTTTCCTAAATCAAGCATCGCAACAAATTCGTTTGTTACTAATTTCGTTGCCATAATTTGTCCTGCTGCTAGCATCTCTGATGTTGGAATACCCATTACGAATGCTAATGGTGAGAAGACATATCCTAAAATACTTTGGAAGGTGATTCCGAAAATTGAATCGAATACACCGTTAATTGCTGTAATTAATGCTACGAAACCGATTAGCATCGCCGCTACTGTTACAGCGATAGAGAAACCAAGCATAATATATTCGCCTAACATTTCAAAGAATGTTTGCTTCTTATCTTCTTGCAATTCTAAAATATCATCTTCTTCTTTTACTTCATATGGATTAATGATATGAACGATAATGAATCCACTGAATAAGTTTAAGACAAGTGCTGTTACTACATATTTTGGATCAATCATTTTCATATAAGAACCAACGATTGACATTGATACTGTTGACATTGAAGATGCACAAAGTGTGTATAAACGATTTTTCGGTAATTTGCTTAGTTGATCTTTTACTGTAATAAATACTTCCCCTTGACCAACAATTGCAGCTGCTACCGCATTATATGATTCTAGTTTTCCTAAACCGTTAATTTTACTTAATAGGAAACCGACTGCACGAATGATAATCGGTAAAACTTTAATATGTTGTAAGATCCCAATTAGTACTGCTAAGAAAATAATTGGTAATAATACTGTTAAGAAGAATGGTGCTTGTCCATCATTTGCTAGGCCACCAAATACGAAATTAACCCCTGCTTCCGCAAATTTTAAAATAGCGCCAAACCCATCTGCAATCCCTTTTACTAATACAAATCCGACCTTTGTATTTAGTAAGAAATACGCAAGCACCAATTGAATGACAAGCATAAGTGCAATTGGTTTATATTTAATTTTCTTACGATCTGAACTGATAAGGAACCCTAGTACAAATACTACAAGTAAACCGACTAGAAACATTACTATTTTCATATGTGAATCCTCCACTTCTCCCACGAGTTATTGGTCGTATAACGTATAACGAATGACGTCTGACCATTGATGTTAAAAAATTTAAAACCCCTAAATACTATTCAACTGTTATCTAAAATCAGTAAGCGTTTACATAAATTGCAATTTATAAAAGGTAGCCTCTTCTCTCCTACCATATTTGAAAGTCTGAAATTGATACCACCTACAAATCAAATTGTAAGCGTTATCTATACGAAATGCAATATAAATTTTAAAAGATTTTCATATGTTAATATATTCCTAATTAATTGGTTTTTTCATGCAAATTTACCATAAAAAAAATAGCCCTAGCTATGAGCTAGGCCACCTTTTTATAGCATAACACCAACGATAATCGCTGATAGAATACTTACTAATGTCGCACCGTACACAAGGCGTAGACCGAATGATGATACAACATTTGATTGATTTTCATCGATACCTTTCGTTGCACCTGCGATAATTCCAATTGATGAGAAGTTCGCAAATGATACAAGGAATACAGAAAGGATACCAACTGTACGAGCTGATAAATCGCCAGCTACTTTTCCAAGATCAAGCATTGCAACAAACTCGTTTGATACTAATTTTGTTGCCATAATTTGTCCCGCTGTTACCATCTCTGCTTGTGGGATACCCATTACGAATGCTAATGGTGAGAAAATATATCCTAAAATAGCTTGGAATGTAATACCGAACATTGAATCAAACAAGCTATTGATTGCTGTAATTAATGCCACGAAACCAAGTAACATCGCTGCTACTGTAATCGCGATTGTGAAACCAAGCATAATATATTCACTTAACATTTCAAAGAATGACTGTTTTTTCTTATTTTCTAATTTCAGTGTATCTTCTTCTTCTGTAATATCGTACGGGTTAATAATATGAATAATAATGAAACCACTAAATAAATTTAATACAAGTGCTGTTACTACATATTTTGGTTCGATCATTTTCATGTAAGAACCGACGATTGACATTGATACTGTCGACATGGAAGATGCACATAATGTATATAAACGATGTTTTGGGATTTTACTTAATTGATCTTTTACTGTAATAAATACTTCTGCTTGCCCAACAATGGCAGCTGCTACTGCATTATATGATTCTAATTTTCCTAGACCATTTACTTTACTTAACAAAGTACCAATAGCGCGAATAAATATCGGTAAAATTTTAAAGTGTTGCAGAATTCCAATTAAAACGGCAAAGAATACGATTGGTAATAATGCTGTTAAGAAGAATGAAACCTCTCCTTTATTAACAAGGCCACCAAATACGAAAACGATTCCAGCTTCCGCATATCCAAGAAGCGCGCCAAATCCATCTGAAATTCCTTTTACTAAAATATAACCAACTTGTGTATTTAATAAGAAATAAGATAACGCTAGCTGAATAACAAGCATAATTGCGATTGGTTTGTACTTAATCTTCTTTCGATCGGCACTTATAAGAAAACCGAGTACAAATACAACGAGTAATCCTACAAGAAACATAACAAACTTCATTAATAAAATCCTCCATTTAACTCTTCATTAACGTTGAACGTCTGACCACTCAAAATAAGAAATAATCCGAACTTTCCATTTCTCCTCCAAAAGCTACAATCGGATAGGAAAGATCATAAAACCTCTTGTTTCAAAGGCATTTCCCATTCTAACATAAATCACAACTCATATCCGCACTTTTCTTAAAAAAATTACATTTTATTATAAAACATTCAAGAATGTTCGTCTTTTGCATTATAAAGTGAAGCTTTAATGAGCGGGGATTTTACTTCTCACAAATAGCTGGATAAAACAAAAAATGAGCATCAAGTTTCACTTGATGCTCGCCTCATTATACCGCTTTTTCTTTATCTGCTACTTGCTCTTCCCAGCACTCTGTATTTTTCAGGCCTGGAATAGAATTTGCGTAGAAGACCGGATCTTTTCCTTGTTTCTTCTGCTTAATATAATCTGATAACGCTGCAAAAGCGTACTTAGAAAGGAATACGATCGCCACTAAGTTAATAACAGCCATAATCCCCATAAATAGATCTGCTAAATCCCAAACGATTTGAATTGTTGCTACAGACCCTAACATAACCATACCAAGTACAGCAATGCGGTATGCATTTAATAGCACTTTACTTCCATTTAAGAACTCAATATTTGTTTCACCATAGTAGTAGTTACCTACTAATGAACTGAATGCAAATAAGAAGATTGCCACCGCTACAAATACAGAAGCCCATGGGCCGATATGCTGACTTAACGCTTGTTGCGTTAATTGAATACCATTTAGATCAGCTGCATTATGCACATCTGATAAAAGAATAATAAATGCTGTACAACTACAAATTAATAATGTATCTGTAAATACCCCTAAAGTTTGAATGAAACCTTGTTTAACTGGGTGCGTTACGTTTGCAGTCGCAGCTGCGTTCGGCGCACTACCCATACCTGCTTCATTTGAGAATAATCCACGTTTTACCCCTAATAAAATCGCAGCTCCTAATCCTCCGCCTACTACTTCTTTAATTCCGAAAGCATGTAAGAAAATTTCTTTAAATACATACGGAATTGCCGTAATGTTTGTTACAACAACGAATAATGCCACTGCTACATAAATAATCGCCATTACTGGAACAATCATTTCAACCGCGCGAGCAATTCGTTTTACTCCGCCGAAAATAATAACTGCAAGTAAACCAGCCATTACAAGACCTACTAATCTACTATCTGTTTTGAATGCCCCATCAAAAGCAGCTGCTACAGTATTAGATTGTACAGCGTTAAAAATTAATCCGAAACTTACTGTTATTAATACAGAGAAAATAGCTCCAAGCCAGCGTTTATTTAATCCCTTTTCCATATAATACGCTGGACCACCACGGAACGCATTCCCATCTTTCACTTTATAAATTTGCGCTAATGTGCTCTCTACAAATGCAGAAGCACCCCCAATTACCGCAATTAACCACATCCAAAATACCGCTCCTGGTCCACCTGCTGAAATTGCGATAGCTACACCAGCTAAGTTACCAGTACCTACACGAGAAGCTGTACTCATACAAAATGCTTGGAATGATGATACGCCGCTCTTCTCTTTTTGCGCTTTCCTCGTTTTCGAGCTTGCCCCATCCCCAAGCAAACGAATCATTTCACCGAAGTAACGAACTTGGACAAATTTCACACGAAATGAAAAGTAGAGCCCTAACCCAATTAACATCGCAATAATGACATATGACCAAAGGACATTATTTATATCCCCAATTACCTTAGCTAAAAAATCCATAATTGTATTGCCCCCTCTTCCTAACAATAAGAAAATTATATTCTAAAAACTTTTAGTAATCAAGAATTTTCGACAAATTCATGTTAGATTTTATAACATGACGTCGTTACATCATATGACACGAGGCTTTTTTCATAAAATAAAACTATACTCAACTAGTGCATTTCCCTAATACCCAACCACATATTTTCGACAAATCACAGAAAAAAGACCAAACAAAAAGAGCATCGATTTCATCTCGATGCTCTTTTTTATTACACTGCTTTTTCTTTATCTGTTACCGCTGACTTATCCCAACACTCTGTATTCGTTAAACCAGGAATAGAATCTGCACTGAAGACTGGATCTTTTCCTTGTTTCTTTTGCCTTACATAGTCTGCCAAAGCAGCATATGCAAATCGCCCAAGAAGTGTAATCGCAATTAAGTTTGTAATTACCATTAGACCCATAAATAAATCTGCCATATTCCATACGACTTGAAGCGTCGCAATAGAACCGAATAACACCATTCCAACTACCGCAATACGGTAAATCGTTAACCAAGTTTTACTTTGTTTAATGAATTCAATATTCGTTTCACCATAATAGTAATTTCCTAAAAGTGAGCTGAATGCAAATAAGAAAATAATAATCGCTAAGAAACTGCTCGCCCATGGGCCAATTTGTGAACTTAATGCATTTTGCGTTAATTCAATACCTTCTAAATTCGTTGCTTTATATGCACCAGAACATAGTACGATAAATGCTGTTGATGTACATACTAAGAATGTATCTACTAAAACACCAATCGTTTGAATAAAACCTTGTTTCGCTGGATGCGTTACATCAGCTGTTGCTGCCGCGTTCGGCGCACTACCCATACCTGCTTCGTTCGCGAATAATCCACGCTGAATACCATATTTCATTGCAGCACCGATCCCGCCACCTACAGCTGAATCTAAACCGAATGCACCTTTAAAGATTTCTGTAAACACATCTGGTATTAAATAGAAGTTCTTAATGACAACAAAAATAGCTACCGCAATATAAATAAGTGCCATTGGCGGAACAATCATTTCCGACATACGTGCGATACTTTTTACACCACCAAAAATAATAACCGCAACTAATGCAGCTAATGCAATCCCAACAATATAACGCTCAATACCAAAAGCATTTTTAAATGCTAATGTAACTGTATTTGCTTGTACTGAGTTAAAAATTAAACCATAACTAATTGTAATAAGGATAGAGAACCAAATTCCCATCCAACGTTTATTTAACCCTTTTTCCATATAATAAGCAGGACCACCACGGAAGCCACTGCCATCTTTTATTTTATAAATTTGTGCAAGCGTACTTTCTACGAAACTTGAAGAAGCTCCGATAATCGCAATAACCCACATCCAAAATACTGCGCCAGGTCCTCCCATAGAAATAGCTAACGCTACACCAGCTAAATTACCGATACCAATACGAGCTGCTGAACTCATACAGAACGCTTGGAAAGAAGATACACTACCTTTTTTACGCGTCTTTCCAGTTAATCCATCACTCATTAGTCGGACCATTTCCCCTAAATGAGTAATTTGTACGAATTTCAATTTAATAGAAAAATAAAGACCTAAACCAATTAACATTGCAATAAGAATATATGACCAAAGAATTGTATTCGTTGATGAAATAAATTGCTCTAAAATATTCATACAATTAACCCCTCCTTTTCTCCATAAAACGAATTATATTTAAAAAACATTTAAAAATCAACATTTTTCGACAATTTGCAATTTCCAAATATTAACCAGGCGCGAAGTAACAATATCTTTATGACTCTCCTCCCTCTAACTGTGCATACTAAAACAAAAAATAAATCTACAAACTACCCCATTGACAAAAATACCAACCTGTAACTATAATGATTACAACAGATTGTAACAAACCTAATTACAATACATTCATTCACTTTCAGATATACACTTTAACAAAACACTTTGGAGGGATTTATTATGAAAATCGGAATTATCGGAGCAACTGGTAAAGCAGGAAGTCGCATTTTAAAAGAAGCATTAGATCGCGGACATGAAGTAACTGCAATCGTAAGAAATGCTGCAAAAATTACAGAAGAAAATGTAAAAGTTTTAGAGAAAGATGTATTCGCTCTTACATCTAACGATCTACAAGCATTCGATGTAGTTGTAAATGCATTCGGTGCTCCAGCAGGACAAGAACACCTTCACGTAGATGCAGGAAACGTACTAATTGAAGCTATGAAGGGTGCACCAAATACAAAATTACTTGTAGTTGGCGGCGCTGGAAGCTTATTTGTAGACGAAGAGAAAACAACACGTGTATTTGAGACACCAGGTTTCCCAGGCGAATACCTTGCAACAGCTCAAAACCAAGGTAAAAACTTAGAAATCTTGCAACAAACAAACGATATTACTTGGACATTCATCAGCCCTTCTGCACTATTTGCATTAGGAAAACGCACAGGCTCTTATACAGCTGGCAAAGACAACCTGCTTGTTAATGCAAAAGGTGATAGCTACGTAAGTTACGAAGACTTCGCAGTAGCAGCACTTGATGAAATTGAAAATCCAAAACACGTAAACGAACGCTTCACAGTTGTTTCTGAAGCTGAATAATAAAAAAGCTCGTAAAACGTTATGTTTTACGAGCTTTTTTATTATTATATTTGCTCTAAACCATTCGGAGTAATCTTGAAGGAAATTTCTTCAAACTTTTTCTTATCTCCTTTTCCAACGAACTCACTATTTTTGTACCAGCTTAAACGATCTGATTCGGCATGATACACTTTTACTACATCTCCATACTCGAACATCATACCATTTACTTGTTCTGCAAAATTCTTTGAAGTCTCTTGCCCTTCTGCTGTTACATGCTTTTTCTCATTATTATTTTGATCATATAACGTAATTCCCATATATAATTCATTGTTAAAGTAACTATGAATTTGTTCATTTGTAGACGTTACATGTAGTTTCTTATCATCATGATTTAACGTTACAATAGAACGAACAACATTACTAAGCCCTTGGTATACAATGCTATCTCCATACGTTACTTCTACTGGCACTTCCGTCACTTTCTTATTTCCAAAGCGATCTTTCGTTTCTACTTTTACTGTTTGCTTTCCGATTTTTGTTGTATTCGGTTTTTCTACAAAGCCAATTACTTCTCCATCTTTCACTTGAACAAAGTCTTTTGCATTTAATTTTTCAGCGTCTGTTCCAATCACTACTTTTTGTGGTACTGCTGTTACTTCTTGTTGAGCTTCCACTCTCTCGAAACCTTGCTCTGTCACTTTAAAGATTACTTCATGAACACCATACTGCGCATTCACTAATTCATTCTTTTTATACACTTTAAACCTATCAAACTCTTTTTGATATACCTTTACCATATCCCCATATTCAAAGGCCATTCCGTTGAATTGTTCTGCGAATCCTTTTGTGTTTTCAGATCCCTTTACTGATACTTCTTTCTTTTCTTTTCCATCTTTATCGTATACAGTCATTCCCATATATTTTTGTTCTTTAAATGACGTATGCGCCGAACCTTCTGCACCAGTTGTACTAAATTTCTTTTCTTCATGATTTAATGTTACAACTGACTTTATATTACTTCCGCTATAACTTGTACCAAAGAACATAATGCTATCTCCGTAAATCACTTCTACAGGAACTTCTGTCACTTTTTTATTTCCAAAACGATCTTTCGTTTCTACTTTTACTTTTTGTTCACCAATTTTTGTTGTATTCGGTTTTTCCACAAAATCAATTACTTCTCCGTTTTTCACTTGAACGAAGTCTTTTACATTTAATTTTTCAGTGTCTGTTCCGATTACTACTTTTTGTGGTACTGCCGTTACTTCTTGTTGAGCTTCTACTCTCTCGAAACCTCGCTCTGTCACTTTAAAGGATACTTCATGAACACCATACTGCTTATCTACTAGTTCATTCTTTTTATACACTTTAAATCTATCGAACTCTCTTTGGTACACTTTTACTACATCACCGTATTCAAAGGCCATTCCATTGAATTGTTCTGCAAATACTTTCGTATTCTCCGATGCTTTTACTGATAAAGCTTTCTTCTCTTTTCCATCTTTATCATATACAGTCATCGCCATATATTTCTCATCTGCAAATGCAGTATGCATTTTACCTTCTGAATCTGTTGCACTAAATTTCTTTTCTTCATGATTTAATGTTACAACCGATTTAATGTTTGTTCCTCCATAGCTTGTACCAAAGAACATAATGCTATCTCCGTAAATTACTTCTACAGGAACTTCTGTCACTTTTTTATTACCAAAGCGATCTTTCGTTTCTACCTTTACTTTTTGTTCACCGATTTTCGTTGTATTCGGTTTTTCTACAAAACCTACTACTTCTCCATCTTTCACTTGAACAAACTCTTTTGCTTTTAATTTTTCAGCGTCTGTCCCAATTACTACTTTTTGTGGTACTGGTGTTACTTCTTGCTGAGCTTCCATTTTCTCAAAGCCTTTTTCTGTCACTTTAAACATCACTTCATGAACACCATACTCCGTATCCATTAGTTCATTCTTTTTATATACTTTAAATCTATCAAACTCTTTTTGATATACCTTTACCATATCCCCATATTCAAAGGCCATTCCGTTGAATTGTTCTGCGAATCCTTTTGTGTTTTCAGATCCCTTTACTGATACTTCTTTCTTTTCTTTTCCATCTTTATCGTATACAGTCATTCCCATATACTTTTCGTCTTTAAATGACGTATGTGCCGCACCTTCTGCACCCGTTGTACTGAATTTCTTTTCTTCATGATTTAACGTTACAACTGATTTAATATTTGTGCCTCCATAACTTGTACCAAAGAACATAATACTATCTCCGTAAATCACTTCCAGTGGTACTTCCGTCACTTTCTTATTTCCAAAACGATCTTTCGTTTCTACTTTTACTTTTTGTTCACCGATTTTTGTTGTAATTGGTTTTTCTACAAAACCTACTACTTCTCCGTCTTTCACTTGAACAAACTCTTTTGCATTTAATTTTTCAGCGTCTGTCCCAATTACTACTTTTTTTGGTACTGGTGTTACTTCTTGCAACATATCCATTTTCTCGAAACCTTTTTCTGTCACTTTGAAGAATAGTTCTTTTGTTCCTTTTTGCTCACCTTGACCAATAAGGGTATTATTTTGGTACCATTTCAAACGGTCTGGTTCTGCATGAAATACTTTCACTACATCTCCATACTCAAACTGCATTCCATTCACTTGTTCTGCAAAGTTCTTTGAAGTTTCTTGTCCTTCTGCTGTTACATGTTTTTTCTCTTTTCCTTCTCCATCATATAACGTGATTCCCATGTATAGCTCTTTATTAAAATACTTATGAATCTGGCTATTCATATCAGTCACATGGAATTTCTTATCCTCATGCTTTAACGTTATAACCGAAGCAATATCATTGTTATATCCTACATATGCAATGCTATCTCCATAAATCACTTCTAGAGATACTTCCGTCACTTTCTTATTTCCAAAACGATCTTTTGTTTCTACTTTTACTTTTTGTTCACCAATTTTTGTTGTATTTGGCTTTTCTACAAATCCACTTACTTCTCCATCTTTCACTTGAACAAAGTCTTTTGCATTTAATTTTTCAGCATCTGTTCCGATTACTACTTTTTGTGGTACTGCCGTTACTTCTTGCTGAGCTCCCATTCTCTCAAAGCCCTTTTCGGTTACCTTAAAGAGTAATTCTTTTTCTACTTTCGCCTTTCCTTGACCGATAAACTCATTATTTTGATACCAATTCAAGCGATCTGATTCTGCGTGATATACTTTAACAACGTCACCATATGCAAACTCTAATCCATTAATCGTTTTTGCGAATTCTTCCGCATTTTCAACGCCTTTTACAGTTACTTTCTTTTTTTCTTTTCCATTTGAACCTAGTAACACGAATTCAAAATACGTATCTTCTTTAAAATAAGAATGCACTTGATTTGAATTAGCCATCGCACTAAACTTTTTCTGATCATGTTGCAGCGTTACAATTGATTTAACATCACCATCATCTATGTAATTAAGCCCTTTAAATACTAAGCTATCACCATAACTGACATTTACCACAACCGGAATTAAATTCTTATTACCTTTTTCATCTATAATTTCTACTTTTACAGTTTTTTCTCCAACTTCAGGCTTACCTTGTATAATCACACCTGTTGTTTTTACACCTTTGCCTAAATTCTGTACAAGTTCTTTTGCTTTTTTCTCATCATATGTAGTACCGATTACTACATTTTGTATTTTTTCATTATTTGGCTCACCATATGGAACTTCATATAACTCAGTTTGTTTTTCACGAATTGGATTGCTATCTGTAGATAACCATATTTCTTTTTCTAATTTTGGTAAATTTAATTTTTCAATCTTTTCTCTCGTAGCATCATTTGCAAATAATCCCCATTTATCAAAGAAAGGAATTAAATTTTGTCCTGCCACTTTTGACGTCATATAAATAAACATTTGCTTTTTTTCTTCATCAGATTTAGGCAGTTCTGTATCATGTAACAAACGATACATTTGATGTAAATTCGGATAGAATTGATCCCCATAAGCTAAATGTAACTGCCAAAACATAACTAATTTCTCAAATACATCCATCTTTTCTTGTGCATCCGGTTTACCTAAATAAGCAAATGCAGCTTCATAGCGCCCTTCTTGCTCTAACCTTGTTTTATGCCCGAATGTAGTTTGAACTGCCAAAGAATAAATATTAACGGTTACTTCTCCAAGTCCATCCCATAACCAAGTATTCTGTTGATGTTGATGTCCCACTTCATGCCAAGGCCCCCATCCATCATTAGTTAACTCTTCTAGATTTAGTACTGGACCTAAATTCCCTTTACTATAAGCTGTTCGATAATAAGTCGCATACATATAATTGTCCGTATACCAGTCTTCAACAAAATGAATGGAATGTTTACCTTGATTCGCAACACCCACACCATCTTTTGATAAACCTGATATCTTATGTTCTATATTAATTATTTCATCGTGTTTCTTTAATACCGCAGCTGGATCTTCTTGTTTTAAATGCTCCGCTACAGTCTCAGGATGCATAGTTAATAAACTATTTTCTCCCTTCATTTCTATTGCATATGGATCAGGATTCTCTGCCAACATACGTTTCCAATCTTTTGTCGTATGCTTTCCTAAAATAAATAAAGGGTTTGTTGTACCACCTTTTTTCACTTTAGCGACTACTTCTCCTGTGTTGTGATAATTATAAAAGTATAATAGTCCCCCATTTGAAGAAGAAATTTTATTCTCACCAGGATTTAAATTGAATTGTTTAGGTTCTTCTTTTTCATAAGAATATGTACCAATATAAGCTTTAATCTGTTGAGTCCCTTCTACTTGAATAACCACTTCTTCACCTGGCTTTACATAAATGCCCGTTGGTTCATAAGGAGAAAAACTCATTCGACGCTGATGCAACTCACGCATCTCTTCTACATTACCTTTTGGCAGCAATTGATACACTCGCTCTTCTTGCTGCTTCTCCTTATCTTCAATTGTCATCTCTGCATACACCTTAGGTACTTCAAGTCCATATGGCGTTAATAACGTAGCTAAACAAACACCAGCCACTAATACCCTACTCGTCTTTTTCTTCGACATAATCTGTGTCCCCTGTTCCTTCATTTAGAAAAACCAACATATATTCATTTAATAAGAAATCCTATTATTTTTATAAAAAAATTTAATGAACAGACTAACACCTCGCGCACCTGTATCTATTACTACTGCATCTCCCTCCATGTATTCGCTTTCTTACATTGTAAAATTTTTATGTAATATGCCCTCCTCACTTCTCTCTATTTGTGATGAGTTCTCTTCGTACATAAAAAGAGAATAGTAAAAGATATAATTCAGTATTGTCATCTATACATCTGAAAATAAAAATAGTAATAGAAACTTACATTTTCTTCATATATGACCATCTATAGGTAGTTTTTCCAACTGAATTGTACACGCTTTACACTTTGTTTGATAGACTTTTCAATTAGAATAATGTTACAATTTTGTGAACTTAATCTATTAATCGTAACGTTTAGATTTTATTATATTTTGTTATTCCCAAATAATTTTCACAACATAAAAACAGTGTTTTATCTAGTTAATAATTATCTTGATATAATTTTAAATTTCATATATAAAAAGCATTGGTTAACACCAATGCTTTCATCCTTACCTTTTATATTGATTCGGTTTATGCGGTTCATTTGGAGTATGTGGTTTATTATTATCATGACCATTTCCTTTTTTCCAACTCACTGATAACTCCGGACTTGTTTCTTCTTCACTACGCTCAAGTAATACAACTGCATTTTGAATTGTCGGTGTACCTTTATGTGCAATCCCTTGTAGCTTCGTTAATTTCCCGATTACTTTAAAGCTAAATCCACCAGCTGGTGTTTGTTTCGGAATTAAAATGCGGAACTTTTCTCCTACATTAAATTCTGTTTTTGCTTCGCCTTTTTCATTTACAAATTTCGCTCCTGCTGGTGCACCTGTTGCTTGCACTTTATACGTCCCGCTTTTTGCATTTGTTTCTACTGTATATAAACCTGTTTCAAAGAAATCATTTTTCAATACTGCTTGTTGTTCTTCCAATGGTACGACACTCATCGTAATTTCTTGTAATTCTTCACTAGCGCTTGCTTTTGCAACGATATCTTTCGTTACCTTTTCTACATTTTTATTACGGAAATCTAAATCATTAATATCGATTTGTTTTAACGCATCCCATACCGCAAGCTGCGTTGCGTAATGCGCTTCTCTCCAATCAGAAACACCTAATTCTTGTGGACTCTTTTGTGGATATCCATTCAATAGTACACGGTACACATTAATATCCACTTTACCCATTTCCGGTAAATCTTGACCGCTCGGAGATTTCAAATCTACATTTAAGCAAAATGCAATTTTTCCATCTGCCGTTTTAATAAGTTCTGTTCGAATTGGCTTCTTCTTTGACTTACTATAACTCCAATCCATTTGATACTTTGTATGGTCCATAACTTCGGCAAATGCTTTTTGAAGTGGGAATAACACAAATAACACACTTAAAAACATAGCTAGAAGTTTGAACGATTGCTTTATATTCATGTTTACAGCCCCTTATAACAAACTTAATACTAAGTAGTATTTAATTAGAAAATATTTTTATGCACAAAAAAAAGAGTGCATAAAAGCACTCTTTTTTCTTTCTTACTTTAATCTTAGAAATCGAAGTTATCAGGATCTGGACCAACGCGGTGATTTTGATTTAACGCATCGATTTTTTCCATATCTTCTTTCGTTAACTCAAAGTTAAACACATCAGCGTTTGCAATAATACGGTGTTCTTTCGTTGATTTTGGAATTGTAATTACTCCATTTTGAAGATCCCAACGTAAAATAACTTGCGCTGTTGTTTTACCGTGTTTCTCAGCAATTGCTTGTAATGTTTCGTTATCTAATAATTGACCTTGCATTAATGGTGACCATGCTTCCATTTGAATACCTTGTTCTTTACAGAAAGCTTGTAATTCTTTTTGTGTCAAACGAGGATGGTATTCTACTTGGTTAATCATTGGCTTGACTTCTGCATCTTTCATTACATCTTGTAAGTGATGGATTTGGAAGTTACTTACACCAATCGCACGTACGCGCTCTTCTTTATAAAGTGTTTCTAGTGCTCTCCATGTATCTTTATATTTTCCTTCTACAGGCCAGTGAACAAGGAATAAATCTAAATAATCTAGTTCTAATTTCTTTAAGCTCTCTTCGTATGCAGCAATTGTTTCTTCATATCCTTGATCTGCATTCCACACTTTTGAAGTGATGAATAAATCTTCTCTTGAAATACCAGTTGCTTCGATACCTGCACGGATTCCTTCACCTACAGCTTTTTCATTTCCGTAAATTGCAGCTGTATCGATACTGCGGTATCCTGCTTTAATCGCTGATTTTACAGCTTCTACAAGTTCTGGTCCTTCTTCTACTTTAAATACACCTAAACCGAACCAAGGCATTTCTACACCATTATTTAATACTGCTTTACTTTGTAAGTTTTTCATTTTATTTTCTCTCCTTTTATTTTGCTTGATCTCTTTTTTCTAATGTCATGCTCCACGCTGTTAAAATAACAGCAGCTACTACCATAATGCCGCCTACCCAAGCAGTATGGATTAACCCTAATGAATTCGTTACAAGGCCACCTATATAAGAACCTAAAGCGATTCCTCCGTTAAATGCGGCAATATTAATTGCTGAAGCAACATCGACCGCACTCGGAACAAAGCGCTCTGCCAATATAACTACATATACTTGCAGCCCCGGAACATTCATAAATGCGAATAGTCCCATGAAAATAATTGTGATTAATCCAGCTACTTTAAATGGCGCTGTAAATGTTAAAACAAATAATATAATCGCTTGAATCAAGAACATGTAAAATAGCGCTCGAATCGGATTATGATTCGATAACTTTCCGCCGACCATATTCCCTATCGCAATGGCAATTCCATACACTAATAAAATGATAGTAACAGTACTTGCTTCAAACCCTGTTACTTCTTGTAATAGCGGTGATAAATACGTAAATGTTACGAATGTACCGCCGTATCCAAGTGCAGTAATAATGAAAACAAGTAATAGTCTTCCATTTTTAATTAGTTTGAATTGATCACGAAACGATACAGGTACACCATTTTTCAAATTAGATGGGACTAGTATGCTGTTTGCGATAAAAGCAATAATTCCAATTACAACAATCGCCATAAATGACGCTCTCCAGCCAAATTGTTGCCCAATAAAGGTACCAATTGGCACACCTGTAATAGTCGCAACTGTTAATCCAGTAAACATAATCGCAATTGCGCTAGCACGTTTATTCTCTGGTACGATTGCGGCCGCGATTGTAGATCCTATCGACATAAACACACCATGTGCAAACGCAGCTACAATCCTTGCGATAATTAATATAGTGAAGCTTGTGGCTACTGCCGCAATACCATTACCAATAATGAAAATAACCATAATCCACATTAATAATGTCTTTCTCGACATACTAGCCGTTAACGCTGTTAAAACAGGAGCTCCTACTGCCGCCCCTAACGCATATAGGGAAACAGTTAAACCAGCTGTTGTAACCGAAACATTTAAATCTTTTGAAATGGATGGTAATAAACCGACACTAATAAACTCGGTCGTACCAATCCCAAACGCACTAATTGCTAGTGCTAATAAAGCAAACATACTTCTTCGATTCGTCTGAACTTCGGAAGATGGTACTGTATATGAACTCAATTGAATTCCTCCTTATTACAAGAAATCCAATCATAATAGTGCGATAAAAAGGCCCTTTTATCTTCTAAAAAATATATTTAATCTCTACAAATGCTATTATGAATGGTTTCATTCTTTTTTTGAAGAACGCACTTTAAAGTACTATAGGCACCAAAAGATAACATAGTCACTTTTCAGTACCGTACTACTCATTTGCCTCTTACATGTGCTATTATGAAACATATTTAACATGATAAAAAGTACGTACTTTAAAGTGCTATAGGTACTAAAAAGTAACATTTGTATTATTTAACACTCACACAAGGAGGGTTTCATATGAAGAAATATAATATTCCTGTAGAGGCGACCTTAGAAGTTATCGGCGGCAAATGGAAGGTTGTTATTCTTTGTCACTTAACGAAAGGTACAAAGAGAACGAGTGAACTAAAACGTTCAATGCCTGGTATTACACAAAAAATGTTAACGCAGCAATTACGTGAATTAGAAGACGACGGCGTTATTCAAAGAAAGGTATACAATCAAGTTCCACCAAAAGTAGAATATTCTCTTACTGATTACGGTTGGTCTTTAGAATCCATTCTTGATTCTCTTTGTTCTTGGGGCGAATGCCATCTTGAAAAGGAAGGTAACACATCGATGCTAATTGTGGAAGGTGAATAATAGGAAAAAGGAAAAAACGAACATGAATTTGTTCATTTTTTCCTTTTTTTCTTATTATATATGTACATTTCTAACTGAAACAAAATATTTTATACGCTTTCATACCTTGTCAGTACTACATTATACACTCAATATCAAATAATTAGGAATCATTTTTATGTTAACATAGGTGTATATAGTATATAATATAGGATATATATTATATACACTTTCCGGTAACGGAGCTTTTCCATTATGCGGACAAGCCATATATCGGACAGTTCATAAATAATAGGTAAGACGTTATGGTTTTAGATTTATGCTTGCAGCTTACTTGCTGTCATAAATTTAAAGGCATTTTATTGTGTTTTGTGAAACTTTGTATAATGTTTCGTAAACGTTTACTATCTTACTTATAAAAAATAAGAGTATTGCTATCGTAAAGGAGAATTGGAGATGCCAGAAACTATGACTCAAACAAAGCCAGAACAAGAAACTGTACAAATTTCTGCTAGCCAAGGACAACTTGATGTACTTGATCAGTTGTTAAAACCTGAGGTACAAGAATCATTAACAACACTAGTGGAACAGCTTCCAAAATTAACTGAGCTTGTTAACATTTTAACTAAGTCTTATGACTTCGCTCAAACTGTTGCTACTGATGAAGTATTAAAAAGCGACACTGTTGGTGCAATCACAGAGCTTGTAGAACCTGTAAAAGATACAGTGAAAAGCATGGCTGCAACTGCAATCGAAGCGAAAGATCGTGCTGACGAAAGCAACGAAGTTATTGGCCTATTCGGTCTATTAAAATTACTAAAAGATCCACAAGCACAAAAAATGTTCCGCTTTGTGAACGCATATCTTCAAATTAGTGCAGAACGTAACAATAAATAAGTTAACTTATAACAACAATTAGTAAAGACGGGGGATATCATACTATGTCAAAACAAATTGTCATCTTAGGCGCTGGTTATGGCGGTCTTCTTGCCGCTTTAAACGTACGTAAATATTACAGCAAATCAGAAGCACAAGTTACAGTGATTAACCAATACCCAACACACCAAATCATCACTGAACTACACCGCCTTGCAGCTGGTAACGTTGCTGAGCAAGCAATTGCAATGCCACTTACAAAGCTTTTCAAAGGTAAAGACATCGATCTTAAAATTGCAACAGTTGAGTCATTCTCAGTTGATAGCAAAGAAATTAAACTAGCTGGCGGCACTACTTTATCTTACGATGCACTTGTAGTTGCTTTAGGAAGTAAAACTGCTTACTTCGGTATTCCAGGACTAGAAGAAAACAGCATGGTATTAAAATCTGCTGCTGATGCAAACAAAATCTACAAACACGTTGAAGACCGTATTCGTGAATACGCGAAAACGAAAAACGAAGCTGATGCTACAATCGTAATCGGTGGTGGCGGATTAACTGGCGTTGAGCTAGTTGGTGAGCTTGCTGACATTATGCCTAAACTTGCAAAAAGCCACGGCGTAAATCCAAAAGAAGTGAAACTTCTTCTTGTTGAAGCAGGTCCAAAAATCCTTCCAGTATTACCAGACCACTTAATCGAACGTGCAACTACTAGCCTAGAAGCACGCGGCGTTACATTCTTAACTGGTCTTCCTGTAACAAACGTTGCTGGCAATGAAATCGACTTAAAAGACGGTCAAAAACTTGTTGCTAACACATTCGTTTGGACAGGCGGCGTACAAGGTAACCCACTAATCGGTGAATCAGGTCTTGAAGTAAACCGTGGCCGTGCAACAGTTGATGCATACCTACAATCTACTTCTCACAAAGACGTATTCGTTGCTGGAGACAGCGCTGTTGTCTTCGCTCCAGACGGACGTCCATACCCACCAACTGCACAAATTGCTTGGCAAATGGGTGAGTTAATTGGATACAACTTATACGCAGCACTAGAAGGCAAAGCATTCGAAGAGTTCGCACCTGTAAACTCTGGAACACTTGCTAGTCTAGGACGTAAAGATGCTGTTGCTACAATCGGAGCAAGCAATACTCCACTTAAAGGCTTACCAGCATCATTAATGAAAGAAGCAAGTAACGTTCGTTACTTATCACACATTAAAGGTCTATTCAGCTTAGCTTACTAATCTGAATATAAGCCCGAATCATGCCCTGCATGGTTCGGGCTATTTTTATCCGTAATTTTCTCTAACTTATTTATTCGGCAGAAGAATAATATAACCCTTCTAATTATCTAAATTTACTGATTATTTTATGTCTAAATTGTGTATATGAAAGAATGGAAGTATTCTTCCTACTCCCATCCTTTCACACAAATTATTCTCCTAACTTCACAAGGCTATAGTTCTTCTTCCCTTTACGGATAATAATAAATCGCCCATCAAATGAATTCTCTATAGTAACATCCGTGCCCACATCTGTTACTTTTTCACCATTCATAGAAATCGCACCATTATTAATGTCTTCGCGTGCTTGTCTTCTAGATGGTTCAATTCCTAAATCAACTAGCCATTCTACGATGTTTTTCGTCTCTTTTGAAGACTGGAATGTTGGCATTTCTTTAAAGCCTTGTTCAATTTCATCAGCTGTTAACGATTTAATATCTCCGCTAAATAACGCTGCTGTAATTTTCACAGCTTGCAGGAATGCTTCTTCTCCGTGAACGAATTTCGTCATTTCTTCCGCTAATACTTTTTGCGCTTCACGTTTATGAGGCTCTGTTTCTACCTTCACCGCTAATTCATCAATGCGCTCTTTCGTTAAGAATGTAAAGTATTTCAAGTATTTGACTACGTCACGGTCATCTGTATTTACCCAGAATTGGTAAAATTCAAACGGTGTCGTTTTTTCAGGATCAAGCCAAACAGCGCCACCTGCCGATTTACCGAACTTCGTACCATCTGATTTCAATAATAACGGAATCGTTAATCCGAATACTTTCGCTTCGTGCCCTTCTAGCTTACGAATTAAATCTAATCCACTCGTAATATTTCCCCATTGGTCACTACCACCAATTTGCAGTTGCACATCTTCTTTCGTGTATAAGTGATGGAAATCCATCGCTTGCAAGATTTGGTACGTAAATTCCGTGAAAGAAATTCCTGTATCTAAACGGCTTGCTACAATATCCTTTGCTAACATACTATTAATGCTAAAGTTTTTTCCGTAATCACGTAAAAACTCAATAATGTTTATTTCATGTGTCCAGTCGTAGTTATTTACCATCTTCACTTCGCTATTTCCGCCAAAATCAAATAGCTTTTTCATTTGTGCTGTTAACGCATCTACATTATGCTGAACTACTTCTAACGTTTGAAGTTGGCGTTCTGATTGACGTCCACTCGGATCACCAATTGTTCCTGTTGCCCCACCAATTAAAATAACTGGATGATGGCCAGCTAACTGGAATCTCTTCATCATCATAAACGGAATCAAATGTCCGATATGCATACTATCACCAGTCGGATCCACTCCGCAGTATAGTGAAATCTTTTTCTCTTCTACTAGCTTACGTAAACCTTCTTCATCAGTCTGTTGATTAACGGCGCCGCGCCATTCTAATTCATCAATGATATTCATCTTTTGTCATCCCCTTTATTTTTTAAAAACAAAAAATCCCTATGTCTATGACATAGGGACGATTATTCACCGTGTTACCACCCAGTTTGTATAAATAGCATAGCTACTCATACCACTCTTAGCAATAATATCGATTGCCAATCCGCTTAGCATTACCTAAGATACTCCAGAGTGTAATTCGCAAGTTTGTTTGTGCTAGGTTCCAGCAACCCCTAGCTCTCTCGTTAACAGTGACAAACTGCTACTGGGCTCTTTCAACGTATGTTATTTGTTAAATTATTAGCCATTATATTGAATTAAAAACAAATTGTCAATAATCGCCAAATATTATTTTAAAATAATTCCCATCTTCATACGTATTCCTTTATTACTTATCTTCTCCAATAATCCTTACTTCTCGCTCTAACTTCACACCGAATTTCTCTTCAACTGTTTTTTGCACGAAATGAATTAAATCGATGTAATCTTGTGCTGTTCCGTTATCAACATTCACCATAAATCCAGCATGCTTTAGAGAAACTTCCACTCCACCAATTCGCTTACCTTGTAGTCCTGATTCTTGAATCAATTTACCAGCAAAGTTATTTGGTGGGCGTTTAAATACGCTACCACATGAAGGATATTCTAGAGGCTGTTTTGACTCACGTTTAAACGTTAAATCATCCATTTTTTCTTTAATTTCTTCACGTACACCTTCTTCAAGTTCAAATCTCGCTTCAAGAATAATGTAGTGATTGTTAGCAAATACACTCTTACGATATCCAAATTCAAATGCTTCTTTCGTTAAAGTACGTAGCTCTCCATCACCTGTCATTACGACAGCTTCTGTTAATACAAACGAAATTTCACCGCCGTAAGCACCAGCATTCATATATAATGCTCCGCCCACTGAACCTGGAATACCACAAGCGAACTCAAGGCCCGTTAAGTTATGATCTAACGCAATACGTGATACATCAATAATTGCTGCACCGCACTGTGCTACAATCGTTGTTCCATTTACAGTAACACCTGTAATATGAATTAAACTTACCGTAATCCCTCGAATACCACCGTCTTTAATAATGACATTCGAACCATTTCCTAAAAACGTAACTGGAATATTATATTGGTTCGCATATTTAATAACTTCTTGAATTTCATCATAATTCGTAGGCGCAACGAACACATCTGCTTTTCCGCCAACTTTAATATGCGTATGATTCTTTAACATTTCATCTTGTTTCACATGACCTTCAGGCAATACCGTACTTAAATATTCATAAACCTCTTGCATATTCATTTTACGATTCCTCTATTTCTATATTCTTTTTATCCCGTTATACGGGCCCATAATATCCCCACGTACATGAAAGAACCTAAAGTGGTGGATACAGTGTACCCAAAATCAATTCGAGACACCTATAAACCTCTTAATTATAAGAGGTGCCACTCATATTAAAATATATATTGCATAATAAAGCAACCCAAATGGGCTACTAAACTTGACATGTAACCAGAAAGACAACAATTTGTAAAATATATCACTTTTACAAAACAATATCCTTCAGTATCTTACTATACCATACGAAAAGAAAGTGGTATTTTTTTGTAATCTTTACTTTATTTTCATCAACAAAAAAGGATGCTTTTACCTATGTAAAAGCATCCTTTTCATTACTTATTTTAAATTACTTTTCGTTCTCTTCTTTTTCTTTATCAAACCATAACAGCTCATCGTCATCAACTTCACCATTATAATTGATTAGAATCTCTTCTCCCGCTTTTATATCCTTATAAGCAAAGAAGTTAAACGTATGATTCTCAAAGACAATATCATACGTTGCATTCGGATTATATGCATGATTAAATAACATGCCGTATCCTAAAAGGAATGCCGTATGATTTACCCCATACTCAAATGCGTAGTCAGCAAGTAACGTTTTCTCAATGTGTTCATGCTGTTCATTCGGATAAGAGATAACTGGTGCTGAGTGAATCAACTCGCCCTTTTTAATATCACGAGTTGCAAATACACCTCTATTAAATTCTCCATCACTAAGTTCAGAAGTCTTAACTTCGATCATATGCGTCACCTATAAAATTCTTTCTTTGAAGTATTTTATCTCGCTACCTGCGAGGTTCAACTAATAATTAGTAGCTATTAGTTGAATTTTATCTCCTTAAGCTTGGCAGAAAACGCGCAGAAAAGCAATTAAATTCCTATTAAGTCTTCGTTTAAATGAAAAAAGAGCACAAATGGTGTGCTCTCTTCAAGCGATATTACTTTTCTAAAATATCTTCTAACAATTTCACTTGCTCGCTAACAGTATGTAATGTCTTCACTGATGTATCATTTCGATGTTTTTCTTCTTCCACACTTGCTAACACTTCTTCTGTAGCCGCAGAAGTTTGCTGAATTACATTAGAAGCATGTGTAACATCCTTTACGATATTCGTCGTTTTAGCTTGGAAATTTTCTTGATGACCAACAATCTCTCTCATTACATCATTAATTGTATCAATAAACTTCCCTAAATCCGTTACATTTGTTAAAACGCTTGCTAGCATTTCGTTACATTCTTCTTGTACTCTTTTTGATTTCTCTACCTGCACTTCTACCTTGCTTGCTTGATTACTAAACTCCTTCAAAATCCCTTGAATTCTTCCAGCAGAACGATTCGATTCTTCAGCAAGCTTTAATACTTCATTCGCTACAATAGCAAACCCTTTTCCATGTTCTCCTGCTCTTGCAGCTTCAATATTTGCATTTAAAGCTAGCAAACTCGTCTGACTTGAAATATTTGTTATTACATCTACAATTTCATTAATTTGCTTCGATTGCATCATTAAATCTCTAAATATAATTCCTGACTGTGAAACAACATCATTTAAACTTCTCATGTTAGCTTCAAAACTTCTTAAAGTATGTACACTACCCTTTGAAATCTCTAAACTTTCATCAACACGAATTGATGCATTTCTTACTTGAGAGATGATTTGTTCAATATTTCCTTCCATATCGTTCAATACTTCTACCGAACGTGACATCATCTCTGATTGTGATTGCGTACCAACTGCCACCTCTTCAAAAGCAAAATTAATGTCACTCATCGACTCCATCGATGTATTCATATTTTGTCTTAAATGATTGAAATTACTATCTAGTTTCACAACTGTTTCTTCAATAAGCCTTTGCGTCTCTTCTAGCTCCTGAGCTTTTCTCATTACTTCTTGCTTCTCATCACTTAAGCGAGACAGCAAGTTAGAACCAATTTTCGTGACGCCCCACATAGCGATTGTAACAATCGCTAACAAACTCGCAAAATTAGCAGCTTCAGATGCCGCTGTATAAGCAAAAAATTGATCCGGCCAATAACTACAAAGGATAAATGTACTAACAACAGCTACCCCGCCAAGAATTAAAATAAGACGCTCACTTAAATAAATAAGTGAAACTGCTAGTGTAAAGTAGACCATTTGAAATACAGCTGGACTTTCATTAAATGCTTGTACCATAATGAAAGACATCATAAGCAACATAAATGTCATGATGTATTTATACATTGATTCCATACTTTTTATAAAAGTAAAAAGCGTTCCAAATACAACGACAGAAATGCCACAAGCCCAAAACGCTAGTGCTCTCTCTGTAAAAATATATCCGTAATAACCAATCGCGATGATTCCAAGGAAGAAACTACAAATCGTAATAAACAGCAATAAATGATTTTTCTGTGATTCTTTCTCAAGGTTAGAAAAACAAGTTTTCTTTAACCATTCCATATATAAAGTCCCACCTTCTGCACTTAATTCTTCAACTTAAATACCGCACTCACTGGGTTATGATCACTATTTTCAAACTTTAAATCTTTCCCTTGTACATTTACAATCTCCACATTCGGCGAAACGATAAAGCCATCAATAATCGTGACGAAGTTTTCACCCTCCACATATTTCTTCACATCATCTCTCACCGTCATAACAGACGGATCTACAGCCCACTTAAAGCCACCATCAGTAAAGTCCTTCGGTAACTCTACTAACCACTCAGGACGCTCTTTCACAAACTTCGGATCACTTAATTGAACGTCAGAAAGCAATTGATTCCAATCTCCGCCCATTATTACGTAATCACCATTTTTATAATGCTTGTTCATATATTCTTTTAAATACTCTACTTGCTGTTTTCTAATTTTCCCGCCTTCATCATAGGCAGACAAATGTAAATTTACGAGTCTCACAAACTTCCCATTATTAACAGGAATTTTATGTTCAACAATCGCTCGATCTAAATCAAACAAACGCTTCGGCCAAGGCTCCATTCCAGGAAGCTGGAACCTATTCGCTGTTTGAACTGTATATTTGGAAAATGTGCTTAATCCAGCCTCCGCATATCCCATTGGACTTGTAATTGGAACAGGAACCCATTTTGTATCATAGTTCTTCCCGAATGACGAAGCATAATCAGGTAATCCCTTTTTTAAAAATTCATGCCCATTTACATCAAATGATCGAAGTGATTTTATATCAACTTCTTGTAATAATGCAAAATCACTATTCTCATTTTGTAAAAACGAAAGCATATTCTTTAAGTTCGTTTCCGTTTGATCTTTACTACTTGAACCAGATCTCTTTCCCCCATCCATAAAGAAGTCTTGGTCCTTATCTAATCCAGCATAACCAATATTAAATGTTGTAACTTTAAAGTCATTTCCTGTCGCTAATACGCGCTCTTTATTATTTTCCACCTTCAAACTTATAACATCAGCAGGCTGTTCTTTAGTAAGCGTCATATACGCTAAAAAACCACCTACAACTCCCACTCCTACTAAAATACATATAAGTACTATTTTTAATAATTTCTTCAAATAAACGCCCCTTTTCTAAAACACGCAACTTAATTATCTTTATTTTCAGTTAACTAAAACTGAATGACAGACCTACGAAATATTTTATCACATTGAAAACCTTATATCATTATATTTAGTTTATAAGTAATTATTCTTGCTCTTAAATCATCAAAAAATACAAAATGCCCCTACTTCTTCACTGGAAATCAAACACAATGTTTAGTACACTATATGTAATAATCATAGGCGATGGAGTTCGCCATAACTGCTGCTTAGCTAATGACTCCTACCAGTATAACTTACTGGTAGGAGTCTATTTTTTTGAGCAAGCTATTTAAAGAGGTGAGAAAATTGATTTATATTATCGTTGGCATTTCCGGTATATTAGGAGCCCTTTCTCGTTATTATTTAGGTCTTACTATTCATGAGTTTTGGCATCATTCATTTCCATTAGCTACATTACTGATTAACTTAATCGGCTGCTTCTTATTAGCATGGTTAACTACATATATTGCTCGGCTAAACATTTTACCTTCGGAGGTTATCACAGGCGTTGGAACTGGATTTATCGGTTCTTTTACGACGTTTTCAACATTTAGTGTAGAGACTATTCAATTGATCAATCATTCTGAGTGGAGCATAGCCTTCTTATATGTATCATGCAGCATACTTGGTGGCCTCATTATGTCTGGCATCGGCTATACACTTGGTGATTTCTTAATTAAGAAATCACTGACGGAAGGTGATCACATATGATGGAAGCTTTATTAGTCGCGACAGGGGGATTTTTCGGTGCGATTACACGATTCGCAATTAGCAATTGGTTTAAAAAAAGAAATAAAACCTCATTTCCAATTGCTACATTTCTCATTAATATAACAGGAGCGTTTTTACTCGGATATATAATTGGCAGCGAAGCCACTACAGGTTGGCAATTATTATTAGGTACTGGATTTATGGGGGCATTCACGACATTTTCGACGTTTAAACTAGAATCTGTTCAACTTCTCAATCGTAAAAACATTAACACTTTCCTTTTATACTTAATTGCTACTTACATAATTGGTCTCCTCTTTGCATTCCTTGGAATGAAGCTAGGGGGAATATAAAAAAAGAAAGCGACTCTTATCAGTCGCTTTCTTTCATAAGAAGTAAGTCCCGCCATATGGAATGGAAAAAAAACTAGCTGGATACACATCATAATGTACAATTTGCATCGGAACCTGTGAATACGGCATATACTGACCTTGCATCATTTTTGCAAATTGTGCTTGTTGTTGCATTTTAATAACTTGATTCACAGCATGAATGGTTCCCTGTGCCCCAGCCAGCGTAATAGCTGCTCCTATTTGTCTTCCATTGTAAAAATAACGATTCATCATTATCCAACTCACTTATCATTTGTCTTCCATATGGTATGTTTCTATTTCATAGTGAGTGTTTTGTCCCGCTTTATGGCCCCCTTATCTATTACTTTTTTTCAGCTTTGAAGTAATAAATCCAAATAATAATACACCAATACCACTAAGGAACAATACATAACTTATCGGTACTAGGAAAAAGAAAGGTTCTTCAAGGAATCCATTCGCTCCTACTTTACTGTTTGAAGCATGTATAGTTAAAGAAATAATCGCTAAAATCATGAAAGAAATAGCTACTACGTATTTATTTTTCATCATGTACTCTCCTTTAATTCCCACTAATCTTATTACCAACATAATAAGCCCATAAATATTATAAGTCAACAATATTTTATTGTTTATCGATAAAATATTGTTGTTCAACTCATAAAAAAGGGCTAGAGACAAAACATTGTCTTTAGCCCTTTTTACGCATTTATTTCACTCTAAAATATTCCTTTTGGAACATACACATTCTTATCGCATTATGGTAGTTGCCATCAACGAAGAACTCGTCTAAAAGCTCACCTTCTACCATAAATCCAACCTTCTTATAAACATGTACTGCTTTTTCATTTTCCTTATCCACAACTAAATATATCTTATGCATATTTAATACGGAAAAAGCGTAATTCATCGCTAAACGCGTCGCATCCGCTGCATAACCATACCCTTGATAATTAGGGTCAATAATAATTTGAAATTCTGTTCTTCTGTGAATATAATCGATTTCTACTAACTCAACTAATCCAACCATCTCATTATCTTTTTCAACGATAAATCGGCGTTCACTTTGATCATGTATATGTTTATCGTATAGGTCCTGCAGCTCCACAAATGCCTCATATGGCTCTTCAAACCAATACGACATAATATGTGCATTATTATTAAGTTCATGTACAAACTTTAAATCTTCTCGCTCTAATGGACGTAACTTCAATTCTTGACTCATTTCTATAACCTCCAAGTAAAAGAAACCTCTTCACTTAATTTCTCAATTTTTTTCAATTTCAAACGCCCTATTTACATTGTAAACTTTCAAGTAACTTGAAGGTCAAGACATAAAAAAGCAGTGCAAGCTTATGCCTGCACTACTACTCTTTTCTCAAATCTCTCATATTTGATATGTATAAAGCAATAACTAAAACAAGAATTGCTCCTGCGTATAATAACGTCTCCATCGGTTCCTCATGAGATACAATAATTAATCGAATTAAAGCCGTAATTCCGATATAAATAAAATAACGTAACGGGAAATGATAGTTCGATTTAAAATACTTAATAATTAATGCAATGAACTCGAAATATAAAAAATAGACGATAATACTTTCAACTAATTTATACGACGTATACTTCTTCGCTGAAAATATGTATTGAATAAAAGTAATCGTCTCATTAATTAAAAAGATAGATAAAACAATGGATAATATAATTAGAGCTATATTTAATATCCACTGTAAAACACTCGCGATAAAATGATCAATATTGAATGATTTCATTTTCTCTTTAAACTCCCCTTCGTATAAGTACGTATTTATTATAGCAAAATTATGATTGGAAAGAAGTTAAATCATAGGTTCGTCCTTTGTTGTTGCCGGTGTATGGGATTTTCATTGTTTGGAGGAGTCGTTTAACCGCAGAACTAGATTGCATATTAAAGAATCCTCTCAATTTGCTATTAGTAGTTATCATTCCAAACAGAAGTGTGTAATCTTGCAAAGCACGTAAATGAGCTTGTTTAGACGTACTATTACAGTTTTGGCAACGCCATCCCTGCTTTTCTTTTAACATCGCCATGGTAAAACATTCCTCACACTGTACGCCCTTTAGCAACTCCTCTTCTTTAACTTTATATTGTACAAGAATATTTTGTCTCTGCGGGATGTGCCCATTCATAATTTGATTTATAAGTCCATTTATATTACTAATTGCTTCTTCTTTATATTGATTTTCAATCTGTTTGATTCTATTAGGTAAATTTGCACCGTGGATAATTTTATTAGGAAGTATTTCATCTGAAGTTTTAATAATTGTACGAGGAGAACTAATTACAACGAGAGATTCAATCGGAATATTACATAAATCATGCAAACTCAACCATTTTCTCAGCTGCATCTCTTGCCGTTTCAGTTGTAAAAGCGGATCTGGGAACCCTTCTTCCGAAGTACCATCTGCTATTCGAATGAGTTGATTAAACTTCGCATCAAAAATTAATGTGCCAATGATATTTTTTATTTCAAGAAAAAGAAGAAAACACGAGGAAACTATAAGGGTATCGATTTGGAAATAATGTTTCTGATCAAACAACCTGATATCATGTAAAATACTATATCTTGTTTCGGACAGAAAACTAAGTGGATATTCAATCGCCTGCTCTCCTTTATAGCCAGCCATAAATTTCGCTAGATTTTCAGCCACCATATTCCTTTTTGGATGATGGGCAGGCAATCTTCTAAGTAAAGCTTCTAATTGAAGTAAATGTACGGGTATTTTTCGTTCTTTCACAATCATCTTTATCCACCTCCAAAATATATCAGCGATTTTTCAAATATATCAGCGCTACTCAAATTATATCGGCGATTTTCTAAATATATCGGCGCAACTCCAAATATATCAGCGATTTTCTAAATATATCGACTTACCGACAAAAACCGACACAACAAACACTCATAGAACCCTATATACAGTATAGCATCACATCAAAAAGCGTACTGTAATCATAATATTAATCCGCCCATTTGATTCCGGCAGTTTCAAAATGAGAGATTAGCATTCATCGTATGTAAAAGACCATTTTTTAATTATGAACAAATTTTAGGAATTAGTTTATCTTTTTTTAATGTTTTATTTAGAGGCAGTTTATACTCGAGGATTAACATAATAAACGTAGTAACTATTACTACAATCAACAACCGTACTACTTACATTTATAAAATGAGGAGACGATAAAAAATGAACAAAAAAACGAAAGCACTATCAGCTATATTGCTCGGATTCACACTAGCACTAACCGGATGTGTTGGTACTAAAGCTGAAGAAAATCATAGTAAACCGAAACAAGAACAAGCTGCTAAAGAAACAAAAAAGGAAAATAAGTTAACGAAAGGCCAAAAAATGGCTAACATTCTTAGCGATACAAATTGGCAAGGTACCCGCGTGTATGACAAAGATAAAAATGATTTAACAAAAGAAAATGCAAACTTCATCGGTCTTGCTAAATATGATGCAAAGTCAGGAAGATATGAATTCTTTGATGCTAAAACAGGTGCAAGTCGAGGCGATAAAGGAACTTTCTTTATCACAAATGATGGGAAGAAGAGAATATTAATTTCAGAATCAATGAAATATCAAGCTGTTGTTGACATGACAAAACTAAATAAAAATGTATTTACTTATAAAAGAATGGGGAAAGACGCTAACGGTAACGATGTAGAAGTCTTCGTTGAACATGTTCCATATAAAGAAAAAGAGCTTTCTTTCACTGATCCGGACAAGCAACTGAACACGACTACTGGCGATATCGTTAAGAACGTTGATGGAGATAAAATTTTAGGTGGAACCCTTTGGCACGGAACAAAAGTATTAGATGAAGCTGGTAATGACGTAACACAGTTTAATTCGAACTTTATTAGTTTAGCAAAATTCGATGACAAATCTAATAAATATGAGTTCTTCAATAGCGAAACAGGTCAAAGCCGCGGTGACTATGGTTACTTCGATGTTTTACATGAAAATAAAATAAGAGCTCATGTTTCAATTGGAAATAATAAATATGGTGCGGCTCTTGAACTTACTGAACTGAACAATAAGAAATTTACGTATAAAAGAACTGGTAAAGACCAAGCGGGTAAGGACATCACTATATTCGTTGAACATGAACCTTATAAAGGTGATATGAAACCACAATTTAGTTTTTAATTGGTTTGATTAAAACTCCTGTACTGAGTTACAGGAGTTTTCTTATGAGTCTACTTTTTATATTTAAAAAATAAAAGAAGCATAAGCTGACCAGCACAGTCAGCTTATGCTTCTTTTACATGGAACAATCACTACAGTTCATCCATTACTTTCGTTGGCTTTTGAAGCTCAGATGAAAAAATTGTTAATTCTTCAGCTGATTGCAAGGTAAAAAAAATTGCTGCCTATAAAATACAGACAGCAACTTCAACTAAAGTAGCTAGTATCATTTACGCAAGCTACAGTATACATTTTTTAACTAATAAACAGCAATTGGCCCATAAGGCCCCTTGATAATCTCTATTTTTGTTTCAAAAATATCTGTCAAAAGTGTTGGGTCCATAACCTCTTCTACTGTTCCAAAAGCGGCAATTTGTCCATCTTTCATAGCACAAATTTTGTCAGAGTATTTAGCTGCAAAATTTATGTCATGCATAACAGTCAAAATTGTTCTTCCAAATTCATTAGCCGCACGTCTCAAATGCTCCATCATTTGAACAGATCGAGCAACATCAAGGTTGTTCAGAGGCTCGTCCAAAAGTACATATTCAGTCTCTTGGCACAATACCATCGCTACATATGCCCTTTGTCTTTGACCACCAGAAAGCTCATCTAAATATCTATTCTCTAAATTAGTTAAATCTAGGAAGTCGATATATTTAGAAATAATAACTTCATCCTCTTTCGTTAATCTCCCCTTTGAATAAGGAAATCGTCCAAATCCAACTAATTGTCTAACAGTAAGCCTAGTTACAAAATGATTTTCTTGTCGCAATATAGTCAAAACTTTTGCTAAGTCTTTTGATTTGGATTCAGAAACATCCATATTCGCTACCTGAATTTGACCTTCATCCATATCTAAAAGTCTTCCAATCATCAAAAGTGTCGTGGACTTTCCAGCGCCATTTGGTCCAATTAAAGAAGTAAAGCCTGCTTTTGGTATTTCAATATCCAAAGGTCCTATTTTTACCTTATCAGTATAGAACTTTTTAACGTTATCAATTTTTATCATAAAGCCCTCTTCCTTAAAACTATAGTTAAGAATATGATTCCACCAAATAATTCAATAATAACTGAAACTACCCCTTGAGCATGGAATACATGATACATTAAAAAGTATGCACTCGTCATTATTAAAAATCCTATAGCAAAAGCCATTGGGAAAATATATCTATGATCATAAGTTGACGCCGCCTGATAACTCAAAGTTGCTACTAAAAAGCCGTAGAAAGTAAGTGGCCCAATTAGAGCTGTTGAGATAGACATCAAAATAGCAACTAACACAAGCGTATAAATTACACTAGGTTGATATTTAACCCCAAAAGAAGTAGCAACATCCTTTCCTAATGACAAAACATTCAACTTCTTAGAATGAACAAAAATTAATACCGCTACAATTATGATCATAGGAATTACAATAGGAAAATATGCAGGGTCTGCATGATTAACAGAACCAAATAATCTCGCTTGTAAAATATCAAATTCTGAAGGCGCAAGTAGTTTTCTCATAAAAGTTGACACAGAATTTAGCCCGGTACCAATGATAATTCCAACTAAAAGCATAAGTTGTAAATTCCCGTATTTACCGGAAAGTAACCATCCATAAAGTATCAAACTCATGAAAACCATCACAACAACTTGAAATAAAAATGATCCAATTCCATTAAAGTTTATTAATGCACTAGCACCAAAGAAGAATATTGTACTCGTTTGAATTGCTGAATAAAGTGATTCGAAACCTAAAAGTGAAGGAGTAATAATCTTATTATTCGTAATAGATTGGAAAGCAACTGTCGATAAGCTATGGCAAACTGCAGCAATAATCATTGCAACAATAGCTACTATCCTTCTCTTAACAACTGGGATAAAAGAAGGTGAATCTATCGGAACTGGGTTGTTATAAACTAAAAGTCCATATGAAGAAAGGAGACCTAAAGCAATCAATGTTATGAGTAAAATCCAATAACGTCTCGCTTCCTTCTTAGAACGAAAAGCACTAGCTGATCTACTTTCATTATGAAGGCTAGAATCGATTTCGACATTTTCTTTATTTTTATATTCTAATGTGATCATCGCAGCCTCCTTGGTTTTCTTTGTCTCAATAGAATAGTAATAAACACGACCGCTCCCACTGTTGCAAGTATTAAAGAAACAGGGACTTCAAAAGGCTTTATAATTGTTCGAGAAATGATGTCACAGGCAGTTATTGTCCCCATTCCAATCACACAAACCCAAGGTAAATTACTTCTAAGATCATCACCTCTAAACATAGAAACAATATTTGGCACAATTAATCCCAAGAAAGGTAAGTGTCCAATAACAGCTGCAACAATTCCAACTGCAACAGAGATAAGAGCAGTCCCAAAAAGAACAATTCTATTGTAATTAACGCCAAGGCTTGTTGCGACATCTTCTCCTAGTCCAGCTAAAGTCAATCTATTAGCATACATAAAAATAAGCAAAGTAATGATAACAATCAGCCATAAATATTCATATCTTCCCACCTGAATGTTAGCAAATGAACCTACAAACCAAGTTTCAATACTTTGCGTCATTTGAAAAAGGAGTCCCAAAAAGGTAGACACTGCAGAAATAACTGCTCCAAGCATCAATCCAATAATCGGGACAATTAAAGACGAACGAAGCTTAACTCTTCTTAAAAATAGAAAGAAAATCATAGTTCCTATAAAAGAAAAAATGATTGCACCAGTCATTCTTTGAACTAAAGTCGGGGCAGGAAATAATAAATACACAAAAAGCAGGCCTAAGCCTGACCATTCAATAGTACCCGTTGTAGTAGGTTCAACAAAGCGATTCTGTGTAATGAGTTGCATGACGAGTCCTGCCATCGCCATTGCAGCTCCAGTAAGCATTAATGCAACTGTTCTCGGAACACGAGTGATGAAAAACATCTCCATTCCGTCCTCTTGTCCACGTATATCATAAACTCCAGTAAACAGTGATATAATCCCTAAAATTATAACAACTATAACCGCTATTATAAAAGGTTTTGTCCATATTTTATTGTGATTATAAAACTGGGGTTGAGAAATATTCTCAACCCTAGAAATCATATTTTTTGACACTGTTTCGTACCCCTTTACACTACTTAGCTAAAGTTTTTGCAAGATTTCCAAATAACTCTACATAAGTCTGAATTGATTCATTTGTGTAAGTATCTTCTGGTGCATAAACAACTTGTTTTTTAGAAACAGCAGTTGTGTTTTGTAGAGCTGGTGATTTAGAAATAACATCCTTAGCAGGTGTTGAAGTAGCTGCATCAGATGTTGCAGCATCACGATCTAATACGAAAAGCCAATCAGGATTTGTTTGTGCAATAGCTTCAACAGAAACGTCATCACCTTTATGACCTGCAGTAGAATTAGACACTTCTAATGCTGGAGTCCAACCGAAAATTTCATACATTGGTCCCCAAACACGACCAGAATGTGGAGCAGCAAAACCAATATTCCCACCAGTAACGATAACACTCATAACTTTATCTTTTCCGTTATAAGCAGATTTTGCTTTTTCAATAGATTTATCAAAATCAGCTACTAATTGTTTAGCTTCTTTATCTTTATCAAAGATTTTTCCTAGAGTAGTTGTAGAATTTTTAAGTCCATCTACTAAATTTTTTCCAGGCGTAGTAGATTTCTCAGAAACATCAAAATTAAGATCAATAACAGCTGCATTTGGCACTAATTTTTTGATTTCTTCGTAATGATCAGCAAATCTTTGACCAACGATTACAAGTTCAGGGTTTGCCGCTGCAATAATTTCAAGATTTGGTTCGCGATGATTCCCGATATTTTTAACTGAATCATCCTTTTTATATGCTGAGTCTGCAGGCATGATATCCTTTGGAGCAGCCGCTAATTTAATTCCCCAATCAGCTAAAGTTTCAAAAGTTCTATTATCTAAAGCAACTACATTCTTTGGATTTACAGGGACTTTAACAGTTCCATGAGCATCAGTGATTTCAACCGTTTTTGGCTTATCACTACTATCACCTTTATTAGCTTTCGAAGTTTCCTTACTTGAATCTGAGCAAGCTACTAACATTAAAGTGAAAATTGCTAGAATACTTACTAATTTTAAAAGCATAGTTTTTTTCATACGTATACTCCTTATTATGTAATTTAGTTCGAAAATGATAAAGTTCATAGATTAAATTAGATAGTAACTTTTATACATCTAAATTGCTATTGATAATCATTTTCATTTGAACATCCTGTAAATAAGTATAGTCATTAATTCTGTGAAAATCTTGTGAATGGTGTGAGTTAATAAAATTAAAGATAAATTTGATACGGTCTCAACTAATGCGCATCAGATCCATCCCCCCACACATACTAATCGATAGGCTCACACCTTATAAACCATGATTTCTACTGCAAAAAAATGACCATTTCCTGATAGCAATCTTCTTTTTATAGTTTCTGTCTTTTCATATTTCACAGAAACTACTTTATTATCTTATGATTATCATTCAACCATTGAATATCCCCTGCCATGTATCGTTTGAATATATCTATCTTTCTTCTCGCACTTTAACTTTTTTCTTATATACCCAATATATAAGTCTACTACATTTGGATTTACTACTACGTTATGTCCCCAAACCTGATTCAAAAGCATTTCACGGCTCAATATTGTATTTTTATTCTTGATTAAAAATACAAGTAAATCATACTCCCGCTTCGTAAGCGAGAGATTTTTACCACCTTTTTTCACAATATTGCTAGATGCATCAACAAAGAGATCTTTAAACTGAAAAAAGTTTATCTCATTTTGCTGGTTACAGTCACTTCTTCTTAAAATAGCTTGAACCCTTGCTACTAATTCTTCTTTCGCAAATGGTTTTCTTATATAATCATCTGCTCCTGCTTGTAACCCTGCTACGCAATCCTTGCTAGAAATATTGTCAGTCACAATAATGATCGGTGTCGTTTTAACAAGTCGTATTTGTCTGCAAATTTCTGGTCCGGATATGCTTAATGAATCCCAATCTAATATGATAATATCCCAATCTTGTTCATATATTATATTTAAACCTTCGTTTTCATTGTGAAGTTTTAAAATGAAATAGCCTTCTTGCGTTAAACCGCTTACGATTTTCTTTGCTAAAGACCGTTCATTTTTAATTACTAACACCTGCCTCACCGATGGTTCACCTCTACTTCAATATCACTTAGTTAGATAAAAAATTATCCCCCAAAAATAATTTAAGATTTATAAATATTAAATTCCTAAAAAATCCATTAAAACAGCTTATTAGGAGAACTCTATATAATCTTACAATATGTATGGATAAAAACACAAAACATATGAAGATTTGAATAAATTAAAAATTTAATAACCGCTTGCCAATCGGGCGCTTACGGGCAGCTATAGTATCTACCTGCTTATCATCAATAACTATTTATACTGGAACTTTTTCCATAAAAAGACTTAAGCATTTTATAAAACTACAAAACAAAAAGAACCATAAACTTGCCGTTCAGGCAAACTTATGGTTCTTATCATACAAAATAAAAAAACCACCAAATATGTATTGGTGGAGACGGTGGGAGTCGAACCCACGTCCAAAAATATCGGCACTTAAGCTTCTACGAGTGTAGTCGATATATTAGCATTTCGCAAACTCTTCGGCCTATCGACAGGCTTCCAAGTTGCTAGTCTGGTTGTTCTCTTCCTTTGTCCTCAGACGGCGAACTCCGGCGTAGTCCACTTAGTTTGAGTCCCTTACCCTACCACATGGACGATGGAGGGAGGAACCTTTAGTGCAATTAAGCAGCTAAAGAAAGATTGTTTTGTTTGCCAATTATAGGCTTTGACGTTTTAACGAGGCCGATCCCCTCGACTCGCAACCTAAGCTCGAACTATCCCTGTCGAATCCGTAACGTCCCCATGATAAAAATGGAGCATACGAAGAAAATTTCGTGATAGCTACTAAGAGCTGTTTTTCAATGTGCAACAATCTTACATAAGTTATTATAACATACGCGCGCCGTTTTACAAATGTAAATATCTGTATTACATCTTTTGACGATCACGGAACGCGCGTGCAATTTCACGTTTAGCTTCTTTCTCTTTTAAATCGTGACGCTTATCATATTGTTTCTTACCTTTTGCTAAACCAAGTGCCATTTTCGCGAATCCATTTTTTAAATAGATTCTAACTGGAACTAATGCATATCCTGTTTCTTTTGAAGCACCCATTAACTTCTCGATTTCTTTTTTATGAAGAAGTAACTTTCTCGTGCGAAGCGGGTCATGGTTGAAACGATTCCCTTGCTCGTACGTACTAATATGCATATTATGAACCCATACTTCACCATTATGTACACGTGCAAACGCATCTTTCAAGTTCACGCGTCCAGCGCGAATCGACTTAATTTCCGTTCCTTGAAGGACAAGCCCTGCTTCGTATGTTTCTTCGATGAAATAATCATGAAATGCTTTTTTATTTTGTGCAATAACCTTACCTGAACCTTTTGGCATATAACGTCCCTCCTCTATTTTTACTATTGTAACAAATGTTAATAAAAAGCGAAAGTGGCTCGCTCAGAATGTGAGGTGGATGGAGCTTCTGACCTTGAGGTGCTCTTTACCTCTGGGGAAGAAGCGAAGCCGCCGAACATTCTAGCCACTGTAGCTGGATTCCTATAAAAAGCGAAAGTGGCTCACCCAGAATCTTTGGACATTGGAACTCCCGACAGAGTAACGCTTTTTGCTTCGTCCGAGGGAGTGAAATGGCCAACAGATTCTAGCCACTGTAGCTGGATTCCATAAAAGCGAAAGTGGCTCGCTCTCAAGCCACCAAGAAAAAAGAAAAAGCCCCGCTTTTCATCAAAGCGAAGCCATCTTTTTCTTACTTACGCTTTTTCTTTTTCTTCTTGAATCCTGGTACGTTTTCGAAGAATGCTTTTTTCTTCTTGCCGTTACCATCTTTTTTCCCTGACTGGCTAGCAGATGTGGATGTGGATGTGGATGCGGATGCAGATCCTCTTCCTTTTCCTGTGCCTTTACCTTTGCCACCACGGTCAAATTTTCTTCCTGTGCCACGTTCTCCGCCGCGCTCATTACTACGCTCGCTACGTCCACCGCGTTTCTTTCTGCCTGTTCTTGGCTGTTCGATAACGACTGGGCGGTCTTTGAACTTACGACGAGGCGTACCTTTCATGCCAACGATTTCAAAGTCGATTGCACGCTCATCTTTGTTTACGTTAATAACGCGAATTGTAATTTCGTCACCAATGCGGAATACGTTACCTGTACGTTCTCCGATCATTGCGAAATGTTGCTCATCATAACGGTAGTAATCATCCGTTAAGTAGCTAACATGTACAAGACCTTCGATTGTATTTGGAAGCTCTACGAATAAACCGAAGTTTGTTACAGAGCTAATCATACCGTCATACTCTTCGCCGATCTTATCAACCATATACTCTGCTTTTTTCATTTCGTCTGTTTCACGTTCTGCTTCAACAGCACGACGCTCCATATTAGAAGAGTGCTCTGCAATCTCAGGTAAGTTTTCACGCCATTTTGCTTGTGTTTCGTTGTCGACTTTACCGTTAATGATGTATTCACGAATTAATCGATGAACAATCGTATCTGGGTAACGACGAATTGGTGACGTGAAATGCGTGTAGAATTCAGTTGATAAACCGAAATGTCCTAAGCTATCCGAATCGTAACGAGCTTGCTTCATGGAACGAAGCATAACTGTTGAGATTACCACTTCTTCCGGTTGCCCTTGAACCATTTCAAGAATTTGTTGTAGTGCGCGAGGATGCACTTCATTCGCACGACCTTTTACTGCATATCCGAAATTCGTTACAAACTCGAAGAAACGCTCTAGCTTATCTTCTTTCGGATCTTCATGGACACGGTACATGAATGGTACGTTCATCCAGTGGAAGTGCTCTGCTACTGTTTCGTTCGCAACAAGCATAAATTCTTCAATTAACTTCTCTGATACAGAACGATCACGCATGACAACATCTGTCGGTTTTCCTTCTTCATCTACTAATACTTTCGCTTCTTTAAAGTCAAAGTCGATTGCACCGCGGCGCATACGTTTTTCACGTAAAATTTGTGCCAATTGACCCATCTCTTTAAACATCGGTACTAGCGGTTCATAGCGCTTGATTAATTCTTCATCCTCGTCTTCTAAAATGCTTCTTACGTCAGCATACGTCATACGCTCTGTCGTTTTAATTACACTTTGGAAAATCTCGTGTTTGACAACGTCACCTAAATTGTTAATTTCCATTTCACAAGATAGTGTCAGACGGTCTACTTTTGGATTTAATGAACAAATACCGTTCGATAGTCGATGCGGAATCATCGGAATTACACGGTCAACAAGATATACACTCGTCGCTCTTTCCGCTGCTTCTACATCAATTGGAGAACCTTCTTGAACGTAATGGCTTACATCCGCAATATGAACGCCAAGCTTGTAGTTACCGTTCTCCAGTTTTGTTACTGTAACAGCGTCATCTAAATCTTTCGCATCTGCACCATCAATTGTTACGATCATTTGGTCACGCAGGTCACGACGATCTTTTAAATCTTCTTCTGAAATCGTTTCTGGTACACTGTTTGCATGTTCCATTACTTCTTCAGGAAATGCTAAAGGTAAGTGATGTTTATGGATGACAGATAAAATATCTACTCCTGGATCATTTTTATGACCTAGAATTTGAATAACTTCACCTTCTGCACTTAAACGATTCTCTGGATAGCTCGTAATTTTCACAACTACTTTATGACCTTCTACAGCACCCATCGATGCACTTTTCAAGATAAAGATATCACTCGTCCAGCGCTTATTGTCAGGTATAACAAACCCAAAGTTTTTCGATTCTGTATATGTACCAACTAATTCTTTCGTGCCACGCTCTAAAATGCGTACAATTGAACCTTCTTGACGCGAACCACTCGATTGGGAACTAAGTCGTGCTAATACTGTATCGCCATGAAGTGCACCGTTTAACTCTGTAGGCGGGATGAAAAGATCATCGTCTCCTGTTTTCTTCTCGTCTGGTACAACGAATGCAAAGCCACGTGCATGTCCAATTAACTTACCGCGTACTAAATTCATCTTTTCAGGAAGACCGTAACGGTTGCTACGGGTACGAATAACAAGTCCCTTCTCTTCCATCATTACAAGTGCCTTTACAAAATCTTTAAAGCCCTCAGAACTTTCAATTCCAAATGCCTCTTCTAACTCTTGTATTGTTAATGGTTTATACGCTTCTTCTCTCATAAATAATAACAACTTATCAATATGTTCTTGTATGATTTCTTCCAAGCAAAAATACCTCCTTTAAAACCTTATATTATTTAGTGTATCCGAAAGATAGGGGATGTATAAAGCGAAACTTCAATACTCCCCTTATGATTTTTACAGTTTTCACAAAAAATTCCTTATGAAAAAAAGAGGCAACTAGATCTTACCAATCTAGTTGCTCCAAGAAGTTATATACATCCTCATGTAGCTCGTCACGTTGCTTATCAAGTGTAATGACATGCGTAGAGTCTTCATACCATTTAATGTCTTTTAACGTTGATTCTACACCGTTATAAATAATGTTCGCACTATCTGTATTAATCATTTCATCATGACGTGCTTGTACAACAAATGTCGGTGCATAAATCATGTCCACATTGTTACGTACGTCAGCAATTAATTGTTGTAATGCTTTTAATGTATTCATCGGTGTCTTTTGGAATTCCAACATTTCTTGTTCAATTTGCTCTGGTGATTTTTGCTCACGTTTTTTATATTCGTGGGCATATGCCAATATACCTTGGTACATCGTTTCTTCACTCTTAATATACATTGGTGCACACATTGGTACTACACCTAAAACCGGTACTGTATAGCCTAATTTTAGAGAAAATACGCCGCCAAGTGATAATCCAACGACAGCAATTTTCTCAAAACCTTTATCTTTTAAAAGCTGGTATGCCTCCGTTACATCTTGCCACCAATCTTCAGGACCTGTATGAACAAGCTCTTCTGGTGGTACACCGTGCCCTTTATAAATTGGCGCATGACAAGTATAGCCTTTCTTTTCTAAGAAACGCCCTAACATACGTACATCAGCTGAGTTTCCTGTGAAACCATGTAGTAATAAAACAGCGCGGTCTCCACCCTCAAATGTAAATGGTTTCGGAGATGCTAATTTCATCATGTACTTCTCCTCTTTCTCTTCTGTAATCTAGTCGTATTCTTTCTATATCTTAGTGTACCATATTTATATTTCTATAATCTAATTAGAAACATCTTTCAAATGGCAAAATAAAAAAAGAAGAACCATTAGTACAACTTACTAACGCTTCTTCTTTCAATTCTATAAATTTAAGTACGTAACAGCAATTGTTAATACGAAGAATAGCACAGCTAAAACAATCGTAATGCGGTTCAATACCGCTTCAATTCCACGTGCTTTTTGCTTACCAAATAATTGCTCTGCACCGCCTGAAATTGCACCTGAAAGGCCTGAGCTATTACTAGACTGCATAAGTACCATAACAATCATTAAAATCGATACAATAATAAGTAAAACGGATAATAACGTATGCACTTGGCGTACCTCCTACAAAGATTCAGTTATTGTAACTGTAGCATAAATCCTATAGAAAAGCGAGAGCAATAAGGTTGCTCTCGCTTTCCTTCTATTACATAAACGTCATTGCAAATAATGGTCCAAGCAAACATGTCAAAATTGCAGTTAATGTCATTGTTACCGATCCAATAACACCTTCATGTTCATTATTTTTCATCGCTCTCATGACGCCCATAATATGAGAAGCACATCCAAATCCGATCCCTTTACCAACTGAGTTTGTAACGCGGCTCCATTTTAATAAAAGCGGTCCTGTAATCGTTCCAGTAATACCTGCAATAACAACGAAAGCTGCTGTTAATGACGGTACACCACCAACTTGCTCTGAAACACTCATCGCAACTGGCATTGTCACCGATTTTGGTAAAGAAGATAAAATTAAGCTTTTATCTGTTCCCATAAGTGATGCAATGGCAAAATCACTTGCAATCGCAACTGTTGTACCTACTAATACACCACCAGCAATCGGCACAATATACTTTTGCAGAACGTGACGTTGTTTATAAAGAGGAATTGCAAATGCTACAACACCGGGTCCCAGCAGTTTTGCAATCCAGCCACCACCACTTTCCATATAATGTTGATATGGTATATCAAGTACGATAAATAAGAAAGCCATTAAACCTGTTGCTACAAGCATTGGAATGGTGAATGGTGTTGGAAATACTTTATAGATTTTTTTAGATAATTGATATAATAGCACCGTAAAAAGAACCCAACCAATTCCGATTAATATTTGGTTCATCGCGACTCTCTTTCCTTTCTATTCGCAAGATATTGTCCTGTATGTCCTGCGACAATAATAATTAAAAATGTACTCGCTACAACTGTAATAAAAAGTGAAATTCCTTTACTCATAAAAAAAGCACCGTAATTCATTAAGCCAAGCGTTGGCGGAATTAATAAAAACGGCATAATAGCAACGAGTGTTTCTGCTCCTAAATCGAACCATTCCACTGGAAGAACTTTTAGGCTAAGTAAAACAAGTAAGAGGAACATCCCAATCAAACTTCCTGGAATCGGAATATTTAACATTTCTTGTACCCAAGTTCCAACCATATAAAAAACGTAAAGAGCAGCAATTTGGACAAGAATCTTTGTAAATTTCATGTTCATCATCCCTCATGTTTATACGATCTTCTCTTAATATCTTTATCATAGTATAAATTGTAAAAAGCTGCAATTTATCAACTTGACAGCAAAAACAGTCTATGTTATACGCTTACAACCTTGATATGACTGTATTTCCAAGAGAAAATTAAGTCAAAAACCTTGACCTAATATAAGAAGTTTTTATTTTCTGAATTTTAAAGGTTGTTATTTCAATAAAATAATCTTTTTCTCCTTAAACTTACATATATATAAAGTGAAACTTTAATCACCTCTCACCAATCGAGCTTTTACGGGACAAACAACATAGGTGGTGAACATATGCCAAAAAAAGTTCTTATTTTTTGTGATCCTGGGATTGATGATACGATGGCTCTCCTCTTAGCATTCTTTATCGATGAAATAGAAATCATCGGTATTGTTGCTGATTACGGCAATGTTCCAAAAGAAATGGCCGTACAAAATGCTCATTTTCTTAAGAACGAAACAAAGAATAGAAATATCAAGATATTCGGTGGTTCAGAACGTCCGCTTACTGGTGCCCCCCCTGCTTTTTTTACAGATGTACACGGGACACAAGGGCTCGGTCCAATTATTCCAAATGGGAATGTGACTAATGGAGAAATGGAGAATTTTTTCGAGGTTATTCCTCTTATTGAACAGTATAAAGATGAATTAATCATTGTAAGTTTAGGAAGACTTACCTCCCTAGCAATTTTGTTTATCATGTGCAAACAGTTAATGAAGCAAATTAAATCTTACTACGTAATGGGTGGTGCCTTTTTACATCCCGGTAATGTTACTCCTATTTCGGAAGCGAACTTTTATGGCGATCCTACTGCCGCTAATATCGTTCTTCAATCCACAGCTAACATGTACATATACCCGTTAAACGTCACCCAATATTCCGTCATTACACCAGAAATGACCGAATACATTGAAGCAAAAGGAAAAGCCCCACTCGTCAAACCGTTATTCGATCATTATTACTACGGCTATTATAAAGATGCCTTACCGCATTTAAAGGGAAGCCCCTTTCATGACACACTGCCGATACTCGCTTTATTTGATAACTCTATGTTCACGTATCACAAATCACCTATTGTTGTCATGACGGAATCCTCTGCACAAGGAGCAAGCATTGGGGAATTTCGCTCTTTAGTGAACCAGAAGCCATTTATTGATTGGCCGGGTCATCAAATCGCCATTGATTTTGATTATAACCGTTTCTTTAAACATTTCATGTCACTTATGACGGGTGAACAATTTTAGCACAAAAAAACAGACCGTGATTTCTCACGGTCTGTCGTTATTTTCTACAATTATCGTTTGATGTTATAGAAAGATTTTACACCATCGTAAACAGCTACTTCGCCTAGCTCGTCTTCGATACGTAATAATTGGTTGTACTTAGCAATACGATCCGTACGGCTCATAGAACCAGTTTTGATTTGGCCAGCGTTAGTTGCAACTGCGATGTCAGCGATTGTAGCATCTTCAGTTTCACCAGAACGGTGAGATACAACTGCTGTGTAACCAGCACGTTTAGCCATTTCGATAGCTTCAAAAGTCTCAGTTAAAGTACCGATTTGGTTAACTTTAATTAAGATTGAGTTAGAGATACCTTTTTCGATACCTTCAGCAAGTTTTTGAGTGTTAGTTACGAATAAATCGTCACCAACTAATTGTACTTTATCACCGATACGATCAGTTAATAATTTGTGACCATCCCAGTCGTTTTCGTCTAAACCATCTTCAATAGAGATGATTGGGAAGTCTTTGCAAAGCTCTTCGTAGAAATCAACCATTTCTGCAGAAGTTAAGCCAGTACGGCCTTCACCTGCAAGGTCATATTTACCAGTTTCTTTGTTGTAGAACTCAGAAGAAGCAACGTCCATTCCTAAGAATACGTTCTCGCCAGCTTTGTAACCAGCTTTTTCGATAGCTTCGATGATTACTTCTAGAGCTTCACGGTTAGAACCAAGGTTTGGAGCGAATCCACCTTCGTCACCTACTGCAGTGTTAAGACCTTTGTCATGTAATACAGCTTTAAGTGCATGGAATACTTCAGCACCCATACGGATTGATTCTTTGAATGTTGGAGCACCAACTGGTAAGATCATGAACTCTTGGAAGTCTACGTTGTTATCAGCGTGAGAACCACCGTTGATGATGTTCATCATTGGAGTTGGTAATTGTTTTGCATTGAATCCACCAAGGTAACGGTATAATGGAAGACCTACGAAGTCAGCTGCTGCGTGAGCTACTGCCATAGATACACCAAGGATAGCGTTAGCACCTAGTTTACCTTTGTTTGGAGTGCCATCTAATTCGATCATAGCACGGTCGATACCAGCTTGGTCAGTTACGTCGAAACCAACGATTTCTGGAGCGATTGCTTCGTTAACGTTGTTTACTGCGTTCATAACACCTTTACCAAGGTAACGAGATTTGTCACCGTCACGTAATTCTACTGCTTCGTGTTCACCAGTAGATGCACCACTTGGTACGATAGCGCGTCCGAAAGCGCCGCTTTCTGTGTAAACTTCTACTTCTACAGTTGGGTTACCACGAGAGTCAAGGACTTCGCGAGCATAAACATCAATAATTGTTGACATAATAAATTCTCTCCTTTTTATATAAGCAAATTATTTAATAATTGTTTTACCTGTCATTTCTTTCGGTTGTTCCACATTTAAAAGCGTAAGCATTGTTGGGGCGATATCTCCTAAAATACCACCTTCACGAAGCTCTACATCATTTTTTGTAACGATGAAAGGAACCGGGTTAGTTGTATGAGCTGTCATTGGCTCGCCATCAGCAGTTAACTCCTGATCAGCATTACCATGGTCAGCAGTAATAAGTGCTACACCATCTTTTGCAAGAATTGCTTCTACAACTTTTCCTAAACATTCGTCAGTTGCTTCTACTGCTTTAATTGTTGGTTCCATCATCCCAGAATGGCCAACCATATCACAGTTTGCAAAGTTAAGAATGATAACATCATGTTTATCATTTTCGATTTCATTTACTAAAGCGTCCGTTACTTCGTAAATGCTCATTTCAGGTTTCAAGTCATACGTTGCAACCTTCGGTGAGTTAATTAAGATACGCTCTTCTCCTGGGAATTCAGCCTCACGACCACCGCTAAAGAAGAATGTAACGTGCGGATACTTTTCAGTTTCCGCGATGCGAAGTTGCTTTAATCCCGCTTGCGCAACAACTTCACCTAAAGTGTTATCAAGATTCATTGGCTTGAATGCCACGTAACCATCTACAGTTTCACTGAAGTGTGTCATACAAACGAATTCAGGAATGTGAGGTACTTTTTCACCACGATCGAACTCACGGAAATCTTCGTTTGTAAATACACGAGCAATTTGAATTGCACGGTCTGGACGGAAGTTATAGAAGATAACTGCATCATCATCATTGATTGTTGCAACTGGCGTGTTATCTTCGTTAACAATTACAGACGGCAATACGAATTCATCATAGATACCGTTCGCATAAGAGTCTTCTACACACTCTTCTGCTGATTTATAAGTAGGGCCTTCACCATTCACCATAGCACTGTAACATTTTTCAACGCGATCCCAACGCTTGTCACGGTCCATAGAGTAATAACGACCAGAGATAGTCGCGAATTGTCCTACTCCTGTTTCTTTAATTACTTCATTCGTTGCATCGATATAACCTTTTGCTGTTTGTGGTCCAACATCGCGGCCATCTAAGAATGCATGGATATAAACTTTCTCCACGCCTTCTTTTGCTGCTAAGCGAAGAAGAGCAAACATGTGGTTCATGTGACTGTGCACACCACCATCAGAAAGTAAACCGAATAAATGAAGTGCAGTACCTTTTTCTTTTACGCTTTTAATTGCATTTTGGAATGTTTCGTTCTGATCGAACTCACCTTCACGAATTGCAACGTTTACGCGTGTTAAGCTTTGATATACTATGCGGCCAGCACCGATATTTAAGTGACCAACCTCAGAGTTACCCATTTGACCTTCTGGAAGACCTACTTCCTCACCACAAGCTGTAAGCGTTGTATGAGGGAATTTGTTCCAGTAACCATCAAAATTAGGTTTTTTAGCTTGTGCTACAGCATTCCCGTGAGTTTCTTCACGTAGTCCGAAACCGTCAAGGATGATTAAAGCTGTTGGCTTTCTCATTTTACCGCCCCCAGAAGACCTAAGAACGAAGCAGGCTCTAAGCTAGCACCGCCTACTAAAGCGCCGTCGATGTCAGATTGTGCCATATACTCTTTAATGTTTTCTGGTTTTACGCTACCGCCGTATTGAATACGAACAGCTTCTGCAGCTTCTGTAGAAACAGCTTCTGCAACAACTTTACGGATGTGCGCACATACTTCATTTGCATCTGCAGAAGAAGAAGATTTACCTGTACCGATAGCCCAAATTGGCTCATAAGCAATAACAGTTGCTTTAACTTGCTCTTCTGTTAAACCTGCAAGTGCTTTAGTCACTTGACCTGCTACTAGATCAAATGTTTTTCCGCTTTCGCGCTCTTCTAAAGTCTCACCACAACATACGATTGGTGTTAAACCATGCTCAAATGCTGCAAGAGTCTTTTTGTTTACTGATTCGTCTGTTTCAGCAAACATTTCACGACGCTCAGAGTGGCCAAGTACTACGTAGCCTACTTTTAAGTCGCTAAGTGCTACTGGGCTAATTTCGCCAGTGAATGCACCATTTTTTTCGAAGTGCATGTTTTGTGCACCTACTTGTAAGTCAGTTCCTTCAGTTGCTGCTACTAAGCGCTCTAAGAATAGAGCTGGAGAGCAAACTACTGCGTCAACAGCTGAAGCTGCTGGGATTTGACCTTTAACTTCCTCTACGAAGCTAACTGCTTCAGATAGAGTTTTATTCATTTTCCAGTTACCTGCGATAATTGGTTTACGCATGCTTTGCACCGTCCTTTTTCTTTGGCTGCTACTTATTTGTCGTTAAGACAAACTACACCTGGAAGCTCTTTACCTTCCATGAATTCTAATGACGCACCGCCGCCAGTAGAAATGTGGCTCATTTTATCAGCCATACCGAATTTTTCAACAGCTGCTGCAGAGTCACCACCGCCGATAACAGAGTATGTACCTTCTGCATCTGCTAATGCTTGTCCTACTGCTTTTGTACCTTCTGCGAATGGAGTCATTTCGAATACACCCATTGGTCCATTCCATACAACAAGCTTAGAGTTTTTAATTACATCTGCATAAATTTCACGTGTTTTAGGACCGATGTCCACGCCTTCCCAGTTAGAAGGGATAGAGTCGATACCAACGATTTTAGTTGTTGCAGTTTCAGAGAATTCCTCAGTGATTACAACATCAACTGGCATGTAGAAGTTTACGCCTTTTTCTTTTGCAAGTTGCATAAATTCTTTAGCTAGTTCAATCTTGTCGTCTTCACATAGAGATAGACCAATTTCATGACCTAAAGCTTTAACGAATGTGTAAGCAAGTCCGCCACCGATGATTAAGTTATCTACTTTGTCTAATAGATGACGAATTACACCGATTTTATCTTTTACTTTCGCACCACCGATGATAGCTGTGAATGGACGTTCTGGGTTAGAAAGTGCTTTTCCAAGTACATCTAACTCTTTTTCCATTAATAAACCAGATACTGCTGGTAGGTAGTCTGCGATACCTGCTGTAGAAGCATGAGCACGGTGAGCTGCACCGAATGCATCGTTTACGAAGATATCAGCAAGAGCTGCAAATTCTTTCGCAAGTTCTGCATCGTTCTTTTCTTCGCCCGCATAGAAACGTACGTTTTCAAGAACTAATACGTCGCCTTCGTTCATTGCTGCAACCATTTCTTGTGCAACTGGTCCGAATGCTTCGTCCGCTTTTTTAACATCTTTACCAAGAAGCTCGCCTAAACGTGCTGCTACTGGAGTAAGACGTAATTCTTCTACTGCTTGACCTTTTGGACGGCCTAAGTGGCTTGCTAAAATAACTTTCGCACCTTGCTCTACTAAATATTGAATTGTAGGAAGAGCTGCACGGATACGAGTTTCATCTGTAATTTTGCCTTCTTTCATAGGTACGTTGAAGTCAACGCGGCAAAATACACGCTTACCTTTTAAATCTACGTCACGAATTGATTTTTTGTTCATTGGATTTCCCTCCGACTACTAGTTAGGATTGACAAAACCCACTCAAAAGCTTAACACATTTGCTTTTAAAACGAAAGAAGAGAGAGAGGGAACAAACCCTCTCCCTCGTTTTGTCATTGATAACTTATATAATTAAGAATTAAAGACCTTTTGAAGTCATGTAAGCTGCTAAGTCTACTACGCGGTTAGAGTAACCAGTTTCGTTATCGTACCAAGAAAGTACTTTAACCATGTTACCTTCCATTACCATTGTAGATAATGCATCGATTGTAGAAGAAGCTGTACATCCGTTATAGTCGATAGATACTAATGGCTCTTCGCTGTATCCAAGGATACCTTTTAATTCGCCTTCAGAAGCTGCTTTGAATGCTGCGTTTACTTCTTCAACTGTTACTTCTTTGTCAAGTTCAACAACTAAGTCAACAAGAGAAACGTTAGCAGTTGGAACACGTACAGCGCCACCGTTTAATTTACCTTTAAGTTCTGGTAATACTAATGCTACAGCTTTAGCTGCACCAGTAGATGTTGGGATCATGTTTTCAGCTGCTGCACGAGCACGACGTAAATCTTTGTGTGGTAAGTCTAAGATTTGTTGGTCGTTAGTGTAAGAGTGAATTGTTGTCATCATTCCGCGTTTTACGCCGAATTTTTCGTTTAATACTTTAGCGAATGGAGCTAGACAGTTTGTAGTACAAGAAGCGTTAGATACTACGTTGTGGTTAGCTGCATCGTATTGTTCGTGGTTAACACCCATAACTACAGTGATATCTTCGTCAGAAGCTGGAGCTGAGATGATAACTTTCTTAACTGATCCACCTAAGTGTTTTTCAGCGTCTGATTTTTTAGTGAAACGACCAGTAGATTCTACTACTACTTCTACTCCGTAGTCGCTCCATGGTAATTGAGCTGGGTCACGCTCAGCGATAACTTTAATTTCTTTACCGTTAACAACGATGCTGTTTTCGTTAGCAGATACTTCTGCATTTAAAGTTCCGTGAACTGTGTCATATTTTAAAAGGTGAGCTAATGTTTTAGCATCTGTTAAGTCGTTGATTGCTACTACTTCTACCTCAGAGTTGTTAAGAGCTGCGCGGAATACGTTACGTCCGATACGTCCAAATCCATTAATACCAATTTTAGTCATTTGAATTTCCTCCTTGGGGGATTATATTAAAGGGTAATACCCTTTGTTAACTGTTTTGCTGCACCTTCATCTGTAATTAGAATTGAAGTGTGCCCTTGTTTAATTACAGCCTGTATTGCCTTTGCCTTTGAAGAACCTCCAGCGACTGCAACAACGTGAGATACATGTTGTAAATCCTCTAGTTGCATACCAACTGTTCTTACTTTATGAACAACATTTCCTTGTTCATTAAAGTAGTAACCGAAAGCTTCGCCAACTGCTTCACTTGCCTGAATCTTTAACCAATCTGCTTCTGAAGTATTTCTGCGACGTGCCATTGTTAACGCATCACCTATTCCATGAATGACGATATTGGAAGATCGAATCAACTCAAGAACTTCTTTCACGGAAGGCTCTGTCACAATAGACGCATATGCTTCGCTACTAACATGGTCTGGAACATACAACAAGCGATAATTACTCATCGTATTTTGCGCCATTTTGGCACAAATGGTATTGGCTTCTAACTCAACACCTTCTCCAATTCCACCACGCGCTGGGACAAATAGCATATGTAAATCTTTGCAATCAAGCTGCATCATGTCCGCAGCAGCAGCTAGCGTAGTTCCTCCAGCCACAGCAACGATATTATTCGCTGTCAGACGGTCTTTTATACAAGTCACACAAGCACGGCCCATCTCCAGTTTGACCCAAGGTGATTCATCACTATCACCAGGGACAACGAAAACTTCATCCAAGTCTAATGTTTCCTTAAGTTGCTTTTCTAAAACCTTTAACCCGGAAATTTCTTTCATAAAGTCTTCCAAAGCAAGAACTAAAGCTGTTCCTTCTTCTGTCAAAGTCATTCCAGAAGAAGCGACGTGAACTAAGTTTTGTTCTTTCAAAACTTGAACTTCACTTCGCAATACTCGTTCTGTCATACCGAGACTTGCTGATAAGTTTCTTCTTCCAATCGGCTGCATGAGCCTAATGTATTGAAGAATTTGCATTCTCGTTTGCATAACAGGTAGCAGATCAGGTAATAATTTTTTTGTATTCTGAATCCATGAGCGCATATCTTTTCTCCTCACTACATTGGTTCATTTTTCCTCGGTGGTCACTTTACGTCCCGTAGTGACATTTTGTGTCCCACATAGGTTAAAAAAATAATCCCTGCTACGTGTATTATTGTAACAGGAGATAGAAACTTATTCAACTCTTAACTGCATTCTTTATATAGTTTATTATGACACCTTTGTGAATGTTACCATATTCTACTTGTTTTCCGTCTATTTCTACAACCGGAATCATTAAGTGATATTTTTCTAAAAGGTCATTATCTTCATATATATCTATTTCCTCGATTTGAAAAGAATATTCACATTGTACTTCCTGCAAAACTTCTTTTGCCTGCACGCAAAGACCACAATCTTTTTTTGTATACAGTACAACTTTCATCTTCTTCACCTATCCAATCGTTTTTCGTAATGACGAAGCTGGAATATGCATTTGTTCTCTATACTTCGCCACCGTTCTTCGAGAAATAACGATTTCATGCTCTTCTTCTAATAATTTTGAAATCTTTTGATCTGAAAGTGGCTTTTTCTTATTCTCTGCCTCAACAAGCGTTTGAATAAACTGTTTTACACGTTTTGTAGAAACTGCTTCATCTTCAGTCGTTGAAACAGCATTACTAAAGAACGATTTCATCTCAAATAAACCATGTGGTGTTTGCACATATTTATTTCGCGTTGCACGACTAATTGTAGATTCATGCACACTTAACTCTTCCGCCACCTCTTTTAAAGCAAGCGGTTTTAAATACGCTGGACCTTCCCAAAAGAAATCACGTTGTTTTTCCATAATAATAGTCATTACTTGCAGCAATGTCTGTTTTCTCTGTTTCAAACTGCGCATGATCCACTGCACATGCTGATACTTTTCTGATACGTAAGATGCTACTTCACTTTCGCTATTATTAAGAAGCGCACTATACTCAGAATGAATTTCAATTCTTGGCATATTTCTCTCATTCATCTGTAAAACGAGACGATCGCCATCTTTTTTCACCGCCATATCAGGCACAATATAAAGTGGTTTATCAGAAGAAAACGCAAGACCTGGTTTTGGTTGTAATGACGTTATACAATTTACCGCATCCTGCAATTCTTCATTACTACACTTCAACACTTGAACAAGCTTTCGCCAATCTTTCTTCACGAAATAAGCGAAATGATCTTCCACAACCTCTTCTGCTAATCCATTTCGTCTTTGTAAGCGCTTCAATTGCAAAGTTAGACATTCCTGAATATTACGCGCGCCTACCCCTGCTGGCTCGAGTGATTGGACAAGCTCTACAGAGCGGTCAACTACATGAAGCGGTGCGGAAAGGAGGCTTGCTAACTCCTCGTTCGTTTCTTGTAAATATCCATTTCCATCCATGTTCATAATAATGAAAGAAGCTGCTTTTCGCTCTTCTTCCTCTATTTTATAATACTGTATTTGATTTAATAAATGTTGCTGAATCGTTGTAGAATCCACACTGTAGATTTCCATCTGATTCTCGACTTGTTTGCTGGTACTTTTACTTGTGTTAGAGCTCTTTTTCTTCTCCCTCTCAAAACCACCTAACTCAATAAGGGGATTCTCTAACGATTGCTCATACAAAAACTCCGATAATTCTTGTACATTATACTGGAGCATTGTAATCGCTTGCCTTAACTCTTGTGTCATTGCCAAACGTAAGCTTTGTTCTTGTAAAAGACTTGCCTTCAAACTAATCTCCCCCTTGTTTCTATTGTACAATAAGTTTGGTAAAAGGAGAATGCTATCACAGACACCCATTCCAAAATATTATTAATTTATATGTATTAATGAGATTTACAACTTACAACCGAAATTTGAATAATATTGAAAGAAAATATTAAGGTTAAAAAATTATTATCAAGTACTAATAGTAAATCTTATCACTAGATATAACAAGAGAGAAATAAAAAAAGTCCTAACCTACAAAACGTAAGTTAAGACTTTTTGACGCGCCCAGAGAGATTCGAACCCCCGGCAGACGTGGTACCGGAAACCAAACGGTAACTGCTGTTTAAAATTATTAATAAAATCAAGGTTTTACCTTGTACGTAATTTAGAAATGATATTTTTAGACATGAACATACAACGTTATGTATGCTAAACTATTTCGATTATAAAATCGCTTGCGTACTTTTTTCAATATTAATTTCATTTCGGTTATTCTTCTACACTTCCCACTTCTTCAGATGGTTCATATATGTATTGGAATCCGTAACCAGCTTTCATAATGATTCCCTCAACATTTTCAAGAAATTCTTCACCATATTCAGTACAACGGTATTTTCCATGTATTTTTATAACAAATTGTCGCCCTTTAGAATCGGGGTACATCTCATATATCGCCCCACTTTCTATAAATCCTAAGTAAGCGTAAATTTTTTCTATCAATAATGAAACATGTTCTTCTTCATCTTCCCAATTTTCTTCATCTGCAATAATAAGTTGGACATAACCCGTTTCTTTTTCAACAGCTAATAAGTCTATCTGTTCTAACTCTCTTAAAGACATATGTACACCCCTTCTTATTGTTTACGTACTACTTCAACTTTAGTTGGTGGTATTTCAGTACCTCCAGTTAATGCTGGCTTGCCTTTCCCTTTCACAACCGCACCGAATTCTTCAATTTCAGGAAAAGCAGCTTTTTGATTTTTAGTTAAAGGTGCTTTTAAAGACACTTTGGCTTCGTATAAATCAATTTTACCTTTCACTTTATCAATTGCAGCTAAATCAACCCTAGTTCTTATACCGCTAGGTGTTTCTAAGGTTAATTGCTTTACCACTGTTTCATAATCTCCTGTGCCCTCTAAGTTTGATTTCAATTCGGCTTCAAACTTATCTCCTGACGTTCTATTAATAGCTGCCTGCTTTTGTCTCTTTGCTTTCAATAACGCAGCAGCTTCTTGCATTTCCTTTTTTGCTGCATCAGCTTTATCTAAGGCTTTTGCAACTTTAGGTATTTTCCCTAACTTACCTACTTGAAGCATACTTCCAACAACCATGACACCAGCAACCGACCTATCAAACCACCTCACTTTTTCACCAGTAGAAGGGTCAATACCGTCAACCGCACGGGAAGCGTCATAAGCCCCTGAAAGTTCTCCTGTTATGTCTGTCCACATTTTAGATTGAATGCGTGCTTCCATCGCTTTCTGTTCTTCTTCATCAACTTTACGGAATTTTTCAGCCGCCTTTTCAAGCCCTTCAGCAATTATCAAATTCCATTAAAACAGTGAACATTTTCGGCTTCGCTTCATTAAACATTTGATAGAAGCGTTGACTTGTCGCCCCTGTCCACTGTGACGCTATATATTCAGTTTGATTAACTAAATCTTTATGTATCTGTTCTAAGTAGTTACGTGAATCCTTGACATTCTTTGCCGTCTGTTCCAATTGTTCAGGCGTTACCTTTATTTGCGTCATAACATCCCTTCTTTATACAGTATTTCACAAGAAAATTATACCATGTTAACTTATTTTTCTATGCTAATTATTTGAATTTACTAAACAGATAAAATGAATACGATTAGTTACATAATTGAAAATATAATTGTCAAACAAATGTTGAGAAATATCGAAATTCAATTTCCATTATATTCTATTCTTGCTATCATTTAATGTAAGACTATTCAGAAAAGGAAGGGATTATATGCATGTTCCAGTGAAGGGGAATGAAAAGGTTACAAAGTTACTTAATGACTGGTATCAAGCTATACTACAACATCAAAGTATACAAGCAACAAACTTAAAACAAGAAGTTGAAGATAAGCTTTCCAGTATAAAAGAAGATAAAAATTTATTATTATACTATTCATTATTAAACTTTAGATATGAAATGCTGACAGATGGATTTAACATTACAAAAGATAGCTTTAATGAAATTAACTCCTTTGATGTACCTGATAGCGGCTTTTTATCCTATTATTATCACTTCTTTAAAGGCATTCATGAAGCCATGATTTCTAATTACACTAAAGCTAGAGAAGAATTTGAACAAGCGGAAAAACTTTTAATGTACGTACTGAATGAATTAGAGGAAGCTGAATTTAATTACCGCATTGCTTCATTTCACTATCAAACATACCAACCTTTAGTTGCAATTCAATATGTAACGAAGGCAAAAGATATCTTTTCTAAACATACGGGATATGAAGTTAATGTCGCTTCCTGTAACAATGTTTATGGGCTATCCTGCATAGATTTAAGACAATTTGAACAAGCGGAAATCAATCTAAATTGTGCGTTAGATATTCTACAAAAACACAATGAAGAATCTCTAGTCCTTAGAGTACGACACAACTTAGCGTGGTTATACGCGAATCAAAATCTTTCAAATTTAGCAATTCGACATGTATCCGAAGTGACAAAAAAGAACCCCAAACATTTCAAAGCTATTTTTGTAGAAGCACGTGAGTATTATAAATTAGGCGAACATACTCTTGCCGAAGAATTGATTGAAAACGGTCTACGTATTTGTAATGAACTTGAAAACAAAGAACTTCTACCTCATTTTACGATTCTAAAAGAACTAAATAATAAAACTTCCGCATTATCTTTAGAAAAAGTAATTTTAAAAGGGATTTCTTACTTTAAAAAAGAAAAACTATGGGATTGCGTGCAAGAATACACTGAAATTTTAGCAAATGCATTCTATCAAGAAGAAAATCATGTACAAGCTAGTAAGTATTTTTATATGAGTAATGAAGCAAGGAGAAAATATGAAGAAAAAGGGGCGTTAAAGTAATGAAAAAGATTGGATTAACAATAGTTGGATTATCCGTATTAGGAATTACGTCTTTAGGATTAGGACATACAAATGAAATAGTAAAAACGAAACAAAAACTAATAGCAGTAAATATAGGCGATACCTGGTCACCACAAAGACCAGATTTAGCAGTAAATATAGGCGATGGCAGCGGTGCACCTGCTTACGACCACGGACGACCACCAGGACCACAAGCTTAATTGTTTCATAAACAAGGCCATACTACTTGTATGGCTTTTTTCTTTATTTTAGTTACTTAAGTCCTACATTTCACTTTAATTATCTTTATTCTACTTATTACTTCCTTCATTTAACCTTATATAGGTTTAAACTACTTTAAATTACTTTATATTGTCCTACAGATTAGTAACGAAAAGGATTGTCATTTCAGACACATATATTATAAAGTATAGACAGATAATCTGTTCTTATTTTAGTAATGTGCAGATTGCCTTTTACTAAAACCTAGAATGAATTGTCAGATAACGCTAACATACAAAAAATAATAAAAAAATTATTTAGACCCTGTTCCCCCTATATTACATACCCCGCCCCCCTGGTGTACGGGTCGCTTTGAAAGGTTCACTAAAAAATGGCCCTAAATGACATGCTATAGATAGTGCCATATATACTCCTACCCTACGTCCTCTACTAGTCATCAATAACACATCGAACGGAACACGCTGTTCGTATCGTGTCGTAACGCTGTACACACACATCACACACACATACACAATGCACCAACCATGCACCATCACACACTATGTATGTACACCACGCCGTGACATCACCTACTGCAACGCATACCACTGCTGCACATATATATCTATCACCTTACCTTTACCACGAATTGGTGCCATATACTAAAGGTTCACCAAACGAATTAACGAATACAGCCATTCCCAACCCTTCAAAATACTCTCCTGTTTCTGTTACTAATTGGGCCAACTCATTTTGAACCTTTTTAGACATTGGAATTACCCTACTTTTTCGGTTCTTGTTTTTTCTGCCAGGTAATAAAATAACGCCATTATCAAAATCAACGTCATTGATTTCTAATGTATTGACTTCGTTGATACGCAAGCCGCATTTAAGCATTACCAGCATAGCTACATAATCTCTATAACCCGCATAAGAAGTTTTATCAATCATCGCGAATAGGCGTTTTATTTGATTGTCGGTCAAAGTATAAATTTTTTGTTCATCTACCTTTAACTTTCTAACCCCCAACACAGGATTATTTTCAATAACCGTTTCTTTTTCCAAACGATTAAAAATTGCCCTAATAGCAGATAAGCGAATATTAACTGTCACAGGCGATAACTTTCTTTCTTTTAGCAGCTGATTCACATACTTCCTTATGTCCTCTTTCGTAACATCTGTAATTAGCTGGCGGTCAATTATCTTAATAAACTCCGCCCAAAACATCCTATAATCGCTTATAGTCCGTTCTCTGTACCCTTCAGCTACATAAATGTCCATTACACGTTCTAAAGCCCTATTAACAGTAATAGACGGCTTATATAGGACAATATCCGTATCAACATCACGACGCTTTCCAACGGCACGACGCTTAATTCTTTTCATAGCAAAAAACCCCCTGTACACGATTATTTCTAATCACATACAAGGGGCTGCCTTAGATTTACTATTAATTTTCAACACGTTCTTCACGCTGTTACGTGCTACTTACTTAATACACTTTTCCTTTCCACTTCTAAATGGAACGCGTCACAATAACACTAAATGTATGACGGTTATCTAAAAGCTTTCGTAAAAGAATGTGACTATAGTAAGGCTGTAACAATATATAACGCGCCCAGAGGGATTCGAACCCCCGGCAGACGTGGTACCGGAAACCACCGCTCTATCCGACTGAGCTATGGGCGCATGATTATAAAATATACTTCATTTTCTCTCCATAATAATAGCAATAAAAACCATTTAAATCAATAAAAACTCTTTGATAGCACATTGTATATACGCTATTTCCCGCATAAAAGCGCCCCCTATTTTCTACATTTAGGAGGCAATTCTTAACGGTCTTATTTATCTAGTTTCTCTTTAATCTCTTTTGGAATTTCATCCGGTTGTACTTCTTGGTATGTTTCGATATACTCACCTTTCGTTTTAACCTTTACATATGCTCCCTCTCTAAGCCCACGAGGTGCATAAAACTTAACATCTCTTCCTTCACCTGAAGCGTAATAACCAGTAAGTTTATAGTCTCCAGCTACCTCTCCAACTGTAGATAGTCGGCCAGATTCTTTCGCTTTTACATATACAAAGTCTTCTTTCACAAGCGGATTATATCTATCAGTCACCTCATTATGAGAAAAGCTTGCCACACCAATAACTAATATAAAAAGTCCAATTAAACCTAATAATAACTTCTTCATTTTTCTCTCCTTCAAATGTCCTTTTACCTTGCTTTACTTTCTTTATTCTAGGAGAAAAAGTTTTTTTCCACTATCGCTTATCCTTACATATTCATTACAAAATTGTAATTTCAAAATGATACATCCCTAAAATTCCCAATCATAAATTCACCCCAACTCACAAATTATAATCTTTGAATTGATATTCCAAAGGGGGCTTCATTCAATGACTGTAATTACGAAACTAAAGCAAACTGTTTCTGGATTAAAAAGCGCACAAGCTAGCTTAGAGGGATTCGCTCTTGATACGGATAACCAACAAGCAAAGCAACTTTTCCAAACAGCTGCGCAGCAAACACAAACGATTATCGATTCTTTAAACCCACGTGTTGAAGAAGTCCAACAAGAAGAACCACAATACTCACAGCAATAACGGATTCGTCATGCTGTGAAATAGAAAAAGGATGATATGCAATCATCCTTTTTCTATCACATTACATATTGCAATAGAAATGGAATGATAATTATGCGAAAACTCGGCCTCATAACCGCATTATTTGCCCTTCTATTTAGCTCTTTTACCGGATGTGATAATAGTCCCTTAGATAAAAAAGTGAAAGAAGAAGCAAAACGAACGGAGAAAGAGAAAGGTCCCAAATTAACAAAGACAAGTACGGAATCCTTTAATCAATCTATATCACAAGGAGCCAAAAAAAGAGCTCTCGCTATGGATGAAATTATAAAAAGCACAGCAGTAAATTCAAATTTAGATCTCTACATAGCAGTTACACCGGAGCATCACGAAAGGTTTGGATTAAAACCTCTTCGTAAGAAGCTTCAAAAGCAGCTAAGTGATGAGCATCCTACTTTCGATGTTCGTGTCAGTACAGATAAAAAAATCTTTATGTTACTCGAAAAACTCGAAAGAAAAATTAAGGAAAAAGAAGTATCTAAAGATGAAATTAATAAACAATTAAAATTCATTGGGAAAAAAATGGAGTCTAACACTTAACGCTTTTTTTTAAGAAAAGGAAGGATCGCAATGTCTAGTAAAGATAAGAACTTAACCCCTGTGCAACAGGAGTATAAAAAATTCGAACAAGAACGAGAACCGAAGCGCCCTGTCTTGAAAAATTGTATAAAAGCCTTTTTCGTCGGTGGTTTTATTTGCTTCATCGGACAACTCATTTCTACATTTTATATCACATATTTTGATTTCACCGAGCGTTCAGCGGGAAATCCAACAGTCGCAACTCTTATTTTCATCTCCATGTTACTAACTGGATTTGGTATATACGATCGTTTTGGACAGTTTGCTGGAGCAGGCACAGCTGTACCTGTCACTGGATTTGGTAACTCTGTTATTGCCGCATGTATCGAACACCGAACAGAGGGATTTGTCCTCGGTGTTGGCGGTAACATGTTTAAATTAGCTGGTTCTGTTATTTTATTTGGTGTATTTTCCGCTTTCGTCATCGCACTTATTAAAACGATTCTCGTTCAATGGGGAGGGCTATAAATGTTACAAGGACACCGAACATGGGTATTTGAAAACAAACCAGTTATTATTTCGACGGGAGTCGTTGGCGGGCCGTTTGAAGCTAAAGGAAAAATTCCAGAAGACTTCGATACCCTCCATGAAGATTTATGGCTCGGACAAGATTCCTATGAAAAAGCACATAAAATTTTGTTCGAAGAGGCTTGTAGCCGCGCTACTGAAAAAGCAAAACTTCGTAAAGATGATATTCAATTTGTACTCGCAGGCGATTTAATTAATCAAATTACCCCTACAAGCTTTGCTTGCCGTACACTGGGCACTCCTTATCTCGGACTATTCGGCGCTTGTTCTACTTCTATGGAAGGTTTAGCACTTGGAGCAAGTATCGTAAATGCAAAAGGCGCAAAATATTTATTAACCGGTGCATCAAGCCATAATACAGCTGTGGAAAAACAGTTCCGCTATCCTACCGAATATGGCGGGCAAAAACCCCCTACCGCGCAGTGGACAGTAACCGGAGCAGGAGCCGCTATTTTAAGCGATACGGGACACGGTCCTAGGGTAACATCTGCCACAATCGGACGAGTGGTTGATATGGGATTAACGGATCCGTTTAATATGGGAGGTGCAATGGCTCCAGCTGCCGTTGATACAATTGAAGCCCATTTACGCGAACGCCAAATTGATGCCTCTTACTACGATTTAATCGTAACAGGCGACCTCGGACATGTCGGTCGCGAAATCGCTTATGACTTACTACATAAACACGGAACAAAAGTAACGAGCGAACAGTTTCAAGATTGTGGGTTACTCATTTATAGAGAAGGGCAACCTGTTATCGCTGGTGCTAGCGGACCAGGATGCTCTGCAACAGTCGTATACGGTCACTTATTAAACCGAATGAAAAGAGGAGAGTTTAAAAAAATACTTGTCGTTGCGACAGGCGCCTTGCTATCTCCACTTACATTCCAACAAGAAGAAACGATTCCGTGTATCGCTCATGCCGTTTCGATTGAATTTGGAGGTGCAATGCAATGATTTTTTTCTGGGCTTTCGTCATTGGTGGACTCATATGTGTAATCGGGCAACTTATGTTTGATGTCGGCAAGCTAACACCAGCTCATACAATGGCAACACTCGTTGTTGCCGGAGCTATATTAGATGGATTCAATTTGTATGAACCATTAATTGACTTCGCTGGAGCTGGGGCAACCGTACCTATTACAAGCTTCGGTAATGCCCTCGTTCACGGTGCAATGGAAGAAGCTGCAAAACATGGCATCGTTGGCGTCATTACTGGCATGTTTAAAGTAACGAGCGCCGGTGTGTCCGCAGCTATTATTTTCGGCTTCATTGGCGCATTGCTATTCAAACCGAAAGGATAAGGGGTGTTTATATGACTGTTATCGCTAGCGTAAAAACTTGCCTTGCTAGTATGAGGGGTGCTCAAGCAAGTTTAAGCTCTCTTTCGCTAAATTCCACAGATGACGAAGCAAAACGCGTATTTCATGAATGTATGTTAGAAATGGACAGTATCATCGCTGATTTACAGAATAGAGTTTCAGTATTAGAACGTGAAGAACCTCAATATAAAGGGTTTTAAGTAGACTGGAGGAATGACTATGTCTCACCTGCCGGAATGGACACTTGTCATTCTTCGCTCTGTATTCATATTAATCATTTTATTCACTATTACAAAATGCTTAGGAAAAAGGCAAATCTCCCAACTTTCCTTTTTTGAATACATAGCAGGAATGACAATCGGTGATATCGCCGCTCAAATAGCTACAGGGCTTGATCAAAAGTTTTTCCATGGTGTCTTTGCCATACTTATTTTCGCCTCAGTACCCTTTTTTGTCGGAATTCTCTCCCTAAAAAACAAAACTGCTAGAGATTTTTTTGAAGGGAAGTCTACAGTGTTAATAAAAGATGGCAAAGTACTTGAGGATAATTTAAAACAAGAAAAATATACAAGTGATGAGTTACTTGAACTTCTTAGAGGAAATGGTGCATTCAGTATAGCTGAAGTCGAATTTGCTGTCTTAGAACCAAGCGGAGAATTAAATGTATTATTAAAGAAAGATTCTCAGCCCCTTACTGCAAAAGATCTCGGTTTAAAAGTGCCGAATGAAAAAGAACCGCAAACTGTTATTATGGATGGCAATGTACTAGATGAACCTCTTTCAGCAAGCGGGCATAACCGCGCTTGGTTGCATTCCGAACTAGAAAAGCTCGGTGTTGTTATTGAAAATGTCTTTCTCGGTCAAGTGGATTCATACGGACAACTTACTATCGACATTTATAATGACAAACTACAAATGCCTTCTCCTCAAAACAAACCTTTATTATTAGCATCTTTAAAAAAATGTCATGCTGATCTTGAACTATTTTCCTTAGAAACAAAGTCGAAATCAGCAAGCGAAATGTATAGTAAAAACGCGAAACAAATTGAAAAGATTTTAAATAAAGTAACCTATCTTTTAAAAGAATAACTCTCGAAAGAACGCTTCAGTAAAAAGGCGTTCTTTTCTTTTTTCTACAGGTTTCATAACGTTTAAATTTATGTAATTCGGTTATGATGTTGAAGATACATAAGCAGGGAATTTCAAAAACATAGCGAATAATTCATGGTACAACTACATATTTTTTTGATTTAAAGTGGTTTCGTTTGACCTTTATTGACCATAATTGTATTATAAGACTAAGAAAGCTTTAGAAGGAGGAAATAACAGATGAATTTAATTCCTACAGTAATTGAACAAACAAATCGTGGAGAACGCGCTTACGATATTTACTCTCGACTATTAAAAGACCGCATCATTATGCTTGGTAGTGCAATTGATGACAACGTAGCTAACTCAATCGTTTCCCAGCTTTTATTCTTGGAATCTCAAGATCCAGAAAAAGATATTCACATCTACATCAACAGCCCTGGTGGTTCTATCACAGCAGGTATGGCAATTTACGATACAATGCAATTTATTAAACCACAAGTATCAACAATCTGTATTGGTATGGCTGCATCTATGGGTGCATTCTTACTTGCAGCAGGTGAAAAAGGAAAACGTTATGCACTTCCAAACAGTGAAGTAATGATTCACCAACCACTTGGCGGAGCACAAGGTCAAGCGACTGAAATCGAAATCGCTGCAAAACGTATCCTATTCTTACGTGAAAAACTAAACCAAATTCTTGCTGACCGCACAGGTCAACCTCTTGAAGTACTACAACGCGACACAGACCGCGACAACTTCATGACAGCAGAAAAAGCTTTAGAATACGGTTTAATCGATAAGATCTTTACAAATCGTTAATACTTAAAAGCGAAAGCGGCTCGTTTAGAATCGCAGGGTGTTGGAGCTTTTACATCCGAGGCGCTTTTTGCCTCGAATGTAAAAGCGAAACAACTGGAGATTCTAGCCGCTGGAGCTAGATACATAAAAAAGCGCCCTATTACAGGGCGCTTTTTTATGTATTGGCCTTCGCACGAATATACCCCACCTAGTATTCACCTAAATATATCAGCGATTTTTCAAATATATCGACCGTAACTCCAATTATATCGGCGATTATTTTAATATATCGACGTTTCGACACAACTTATCGACTTACCGACAATCCTCGACAAGCACTCCCACCCCACATACCCCACCAACAAACATCAAAAACAAAAAAGCTATCGCATATACGCGATAGCTTTTTATTGTACATATGCAGCTAATGCTTCTAAAGCCTCTTCTGCATCTGAACCTTCTGTTGTAATTGTTATCATGCTACCAGTTCCAATTGCTAAGCTCATAATCCCCATTATGCTCTTTGCATTTACTGTCTTTCCATCTTTCTCGATGAAGATATCCGCATGAAAGCGATTTGCCTCTTGTACAAACAACGCAGCCGGACGTGCTTGTAAACCGTTTTTTAATGAAACCTGAACTCTTTTTTGAACCACAGCTCCATTTCCCCTTTAACCTCTTATTTTTTTGCTACCGTTTCCCCCGCGCGTAATTTCTCTGCAATATCATCGATTTTACGCAAACGATGATTAATACCCGATTTACTAATTTTGCCCCCGGATACCATCTCACCTAACTCTTTCAATGTTACATCTTGATAATCTCTTCGTAGTTGCGCAATTTCTCGTAGTTTATCTGGCAATATATCAAGACCAACCGTCTCATCAATATAGCGGATATTTTCAATCTGCCTTAGCGCTGCACCAATTGTTTTATTTAAATTAGCTGTTTCGCAGTTCACTAAACGATTTACAGAATTACGCATATCACGTACAATTCGAATGTCTTCAAATCTTAAAAGTGCATTATGAGCACCTATAATATTTAAAAACTCTGTAATTTTTTCTGCTTCTTTCAAATACGTAATATACCCTTTTCTTCTTTCCAACGTCTTACTATTTAAATCAAATCCGTTCATCAGTTCACATATAGCATCATTATGTTCCTTATATAACGAAAAGATCTCTAAATGATAAGATGATGTTTCTGGGTTATTTACTGAACCACCTGCTAAAAATGCACCGCGTAAATACGATCGTTTACAACATTTCTTCTCAATCAATTCTTGTGATATATTTCGAATAAATGAAAAGTCATCTCGAACGATATGAAGATCGGCTAATATTTCGCGAGACTTCTCAACAAGCCTTACGATATATACATTATTTTTCTTCAATCGCATTTTTTTACGAACAAGTAATTCTACCGTCACGTCATATCCTTTTTTCAAAAGCGTATAAATCCTTCTTGCAATTGCCGCATTTTCCGTTTGAATATCGATAGATAGACGACGATTTGAAAAAGAAAGCGATCCGTTCATTCGAAGTAACGCTGATAGTTCTGCTTTCTCACAGCATTCCTTCATCTCAAGATTCGTCAACTCTTTCTTTGTTTCTGATGCAAATGACACAGTCAACACCTCCTTATACGATTATTGTGGAACAAAAATCTTGTCCTATATGAAAGGATGAGCGTTACCTCAAACGAGGCAACGCACATCTACAACAGTGAATATAAAATAGAAGCTAACTTTAATGTATCGTGCCTTACAACACGATCATCATACTTCGCTAATTGGTCTTGAATGACATCAATATTGTTTTCGGTAAAACGCTCTTCATCTACTACAACTGGCGCCGACATTTCTTCCTCATATAACTGACGTAATTCACAAGGAATATCACGGTTATTTACAATTGCAGTATCGATAAATGGTTTACCTAAATGATCATGTAACGCCTGCACATGGTCAAACGCAGTATATCCCATCGTTTCACCAGCTTGCGTCATAACATTACATACATATACCTTCTTCGCTTTTGCAGCAAGAACAGCGTCCCCGATTTTGTTAACAACTAAATTCGGTAATATACTCGTATACAAACTTCCTGGACCAAAAACAAGTAAATCAGCTCGTTTAATCTCAGCCAACGTTTCATGTAACGGCTCTACATCTTCTGGAGTTAAAAAGACACGGTTAATCTTCTTCCCGAAATAAGGAATTTTTGATTCACCTGTTACAATTTCTCCATCTTCTAGTTCCGCATGCAATACTGCACTTTGGTTCGCTGCCGGTAACACACGTCCTCTGACGTTTAACACTTTACTCGTTTCAGTAATCGCATGGAAGAAATCTCCTGTAATCGAGGTCATACCCGCCAATAATAAATTCCCTAATGCATGACCTTTCAGCCCATCTCCCGTTGTGAAGCGGTGCTGAAATAAAGCTTCCACCAGTGGCTCTACATCTGATAACGCCACAAGTACGTTACGAATATCACCTGGGGGTGGAATTTCTAGCTCATCACGTAATCTACCTGAACTACCACCATCATCAGCGATTGTAACAACTGCTGTAATATCAACAGGATACTGTTTTAATCCTCGTAACAAAACAGAAAGTCCAGTTCCGCCTCCCATGATAACAATTTTAGGTTTTCTCTCTTTTTTCATCCCTTAATGGCCCTTTCTCTTCTCCACATCACGATGAGATACATGAACACTATACTCTGGTTTCAAATGTTTCCCAAGGTATTCTGTAAGCGTAACAGAACGATGCTGTCCACCTGTACATCCAATTGCTATTACAAGTTGACTCTTGCCTTCTCTTTTATAATGAGGCAGCATGAAAGTGATAAGATCCGTCAATTTCTCTAAAAACTTATGCGTCTCATTAAATTTCAGTACATACGATGAAACTTCCTCATCTAGTCCTGTTAATGGCTTCATATGTGGAATGTAATATGGATTTGGTAAAAAACGAACATCAAATACTAAATCTGCATCAATTGGAATGCCGTACTTAAATCCAAATGACATAACATTTACACGAAATGCTTGCTCCGTTTCAGTTGAAAACAGATGAACAATTTTTTCACGTAATTCTTTCGGTTTTAAATCCGATGTATCAAGCACAATATTCGCTCGCGCCTTCATATCAGTTAATAAGCTACGCTCCATCTCAATTCCCTTTAACGGCAAACCAGTTGGTGCAAGTGGATGCGAACGTCTCGTTTCTTTATAACGAGTCACAAGCGTGCTATCCTTCGCATCTAAGAATAAAATATGAGGAATAATCCATGTACGTTCTGATAAATCATCAAGCGCTCCCCATAAATGTTCGAAAAACTCTCGGCCACGTAAATCAACGCCAAGTGCTACTTTATTCATTTTCCCTTTTGAATCCGCCATAAGCTCAATAAACTTTGGCAATAACATCGGTGGTAAATTATCTACACAGAAATATCCTAAATCTTCAAAACTTTGTAAAGCTACTGTCTTTCCAGCTCCAGACATTCCTGTAATAATTACCATTTTTATATCATTATTCTCTGTCATCGTATCCTCTCCTTGACGGTTTAACTCGGATCTAATCGGTATGAAAGCAACTCAAAATCTGGGGTATATACAAATGTACCGTAGATTATGCCATTTCCTTTAATTAAATAATCAATAATGTGATAATCTCCTGGTGCCATTGCTAAATCATCAATTTTATCAAATGTATGCCAACCAATGATGCCTTCTTCGCTCTCTAGTTTGTTTTCTCCTGCAAAATCTGTCGCTAAAAAGGAGAACATCATCCATTCAGAAACAACTTTATCACCTTCTTGGATGACAAAGGTGAAGACCCCCTTTAACGCTGGGTTCTTTAAATAAATCCCTGTCTCTTCACGATACTCGCGAACAACGGAATCTCTTACAGTCTCACCACGCTCCATTTTCCCGCCTGGTGCAACCCACCAATTCCGGCGAGGTTTTTGGAGTAAGAGTACTTCATTATCTCTAATTAACACACAGTTTGTCACTCTTTGCATGTTTCTTCACCTCAGCTACTTGCAGCAAATTTTTCACTGCATACTCATTTCATTATACTATCAAAAACAGTTTGCTACAACGAAGGAGCCAGTCCTCCTTCGCTAAGCACACGCTACTCAACAATTTTAAAAAAGCTTTCTATAACAAGCAATGTAAATGCTTAGAATTTCAATGAATAGCATGAAAAATCCCCTTAACGATTTTTATCGCCAAGGGGATTAAAGCCTTTATTTCTTACCGAAATAAGTAACAATCGCAAATCCTAAAATAAAGGTAATAATTGAACTTATAATTGAAAACCCTCCAGTTGGAATACCAGGGAACACAATTACAATCGAGCCGATAACAAGTCCAATAATTGCCGCAAATGTCATACTTTTATAACGATCTAATAAGAAACTAATTCCTTTACTACTTACAACGAACCCTACCATAACACCAGCACCGATAACTGCGATTAAAGGTAAGTTCAGTGTAGTTAAAGCGTTAATTGCTGTCGGATACACACCAATAATTAATAAAATAAATGATCCGCTAATTCCAGGAAGCAACATAGCCATACTAGCCATCCATCCTGCGAAAAATAAACCAATTGCATTTAAAATTGTTAACGTCGTAATTGGATCTGCTGCCTTATCTGGTTTAAAGAAAGCTGTGATCGCAACAAGAATTGCTGCAACTATTAATAAAACAATGTGCTTACCTTTAAACGATGCCTTTGCATCAGCTTCCCTCATTAACATCGGTAATATACTAATAATTAAACCGAGGAAGAAAAATTGAGTCGGTTCATAATGATTTGCAAGTAAATATTTAATAACGTGACTTAACGTTAAAAACGCTGCTGCCACACCAGCTGCAAGGGGAATTAAAAATCCTAAATGTTTTTTCCATTCACGACTAAAGAATCCACTAATTGCCGCAAGCAATTGTTCATAAATCCCTAACACAACAGCGATTGTACCGCCGCTCACACCAGGAATTAAATCACTAACGCCCATACAAAATCCACGATATATATTACGCCATTCCATACTGAATAAATTCCTCATTTCTTATAGTGATTTTTTCCGTAAAGTCCAGTATATCAATAAGAAAGCTTATAATCTCAATATTTTTTGACAAAACTTTGACATTTTCACACAAAAAAAGAAGAAAGCTCTTATTATGTAGCTTTCTTCTCAAAAAGTATAGCATCCCTTATTTTTCTGATACAGTTTTTAGTTCTTCTAATAACTCTTCTACGTAATGTTGTGCGCTTTGCGCTGCAATACTACCGTCACCTGTTGCAGTTACAATTTGACGAAGCATTTTTTCGCGAACATCACCAGCTGCGAAAATACCAGGAACTTTCGTTTCCATACGCTCGTTCGTTTCAACGTAACCATTTTCATTTGTAATACCTAACTCAACAAACGGTTTTGATAGTGGTAACATACCGATATATACGAAAACGCCATCAGTTTTGACTTCTTTCTCTTCTCCACTGTTCACGTCTACAAGCGTTACGCTTCCTACTTTACCATTCGCTTCGTTAATTTCTTTAATAGTGTGATTCCAAATGAAATCTACTTTCTCGTTTTGGAAAGCACGATCTTGTAAAATTTTCTGTGCACGAAGAGTATCACGACGGTGAACGATTGTTACTTTTGATGCGAAGCGTGTTAAGAACACACCCTCTTCAACAGCAGAGTCTCCGCCCCCAATAACAACAAGTTCTTTCTCTTTAAAGAATGCACCATCACATACCGCACAGTATGATACACCACGGCCGCCAAGTTCTGTTTCACCTGGTACACCGATTTTTTTATACTCTGCACCACTTGCAACGATAATTGCACGTGTTTTATATTCTTTTTTACCAGCAATAATTGTTTTGTACTCTTTACCATCGATGACTGCTTTCACATCACCATATGCATATTCAGCACCAAATTTCTTCGCATGCTCGAACATTTTATTTGATAAGTCTGGTCCTAAAATTGACTCATAACCTGGGTAGTTTTCTACATCTTCTGTGTTCGCCATTTGTCCGCCTGGAATACCACGCTCAAGCATTAATGTGCTTAAATTCGCACGAGATGTATATACTGCAGCTGTCATACCAGCTGGTCCTGCACCAATAATAATGACATCATAAATTTTTTCTTCTGACACACTATTCACTCCTATTCATTCCTACACAATTAAGTTACCCTCATTATACTGTTAGCATCATTTTTTTCCCAATGATTTGCTTACTTATGTGTGCGTACGTTTAACAGCTTGCACATACTTTCGAACAGTCGCTACAGATACATTATATACATCCCCGAGCTCCGACTGTGTCATCTTATTTCCTTGTTCGCTGCGTACGATATATTCAACCGCAGCTGACCAACCGTATACATTTGTAAAAACTGCCCCAGATGTATATAAACGTATGAACGTACAAAACCAAAATTGTAAACACTCTTCGATTAATTCATCATCTTTTTTCGTATAATTGTATAACGCATCCGCGATTCGCGCGCACTGTTCAAATTGCTGTAAATCAGCTGGAATGCTCTTATGGCTATTAAGTAAAAAGAAATACTTTGCAAGTTGCGATACGATTGGAACACCGTTCTTCGCCTGCGTTACATCAAAGAAGAATCCCACCTTCTCTGGCGTTGACAATTCATTCATTAAATATAAAGCTAGCATTTGTTCCTCTAGCGTCGCACTTTGCTGAAATGATTTTCGTAATTCTTCAAATAACACGTTTTGTCCTTCATCCGCTAAATTCAATGCATTCCACGGTTCTTTTCCCTTTTTATCAGGGTGCAATTCTACAACATGTTGCCACATTTTTTCAGCTACTTGCTGATCTTTCACCATATACGCAGAATATGCAAACCAATAATAAAAACTAACGTCTCCCTCGTATCCTTGACGCTTTAATAATTTGAACCATTTATATGCAGGCTCGAAATGACCAATTGTTGCAAGTGTCGTTCCAAGTTTCAAACGATGTTCAAACGAAATCGGATATACCGAAACTAACTGCGCAGCTAACGCCTCTACTTGTTTATGCTCTCCAATTGAATATAGAAAAATAAGCGTATTACAAAGCGCATGTATATTACCTGGATTTTTCTCTAAAATCATTTCAGTTAACTTCAGCGCCTTATCTACATTACCAGATTGAAAATGCGCAATGGCTAAATTATTATGCCCCGACCAAAATTCCGGATAATCTTTCGTAACAATTTCTAATGTAGCAATTGCTTCTTCCAATTGTCCGTTGCGAATATAACGATTCGCTTCTTCCTGCATAACAATTAAATCATCTTCATCCTCAATCTCTTCCGCACCCATAGCTTCTTCTTCCATGATCTCAAGTAATTCTAATGTTTCTTCTACGAATTCCTTCTCTTCTGCAACTTCTAAATAGCGATCTGCATACTTCTTCGCCTGCTGAAATAGCCCCATATATGCATAATTATTTGCAATAAAATAATAACACTGTTCAAGTTCTGGATTAGATCTAACAAGCTTAAAGAAGGTTTGATTTGACTCTTGATATTCACCAGCCTCAGATAATACTGTTGCTAATTGGCATAAAATAAACGGCTCCTTCTCACTTTGTGCCGCTCTTCGAAAATATTTAATTGCATCTTGCAATTTCTGCCCTTTGTAAGCCCTCATCCCTTTTTTATAAAAGAAGTCCGCTAATTGATTAAAAGAGATAACTTGTCCGTTCTCCTTATATATTCTTTGATTTTTCCCCATATATCCTCCAGTTTTTTGTTTTCTTCGTTCACACATTCTTCTATCTATAAGTATAAACGATTCCGTAAAAAACAAAACAGTATATTATACTCAATTATTTCCTTTTTATTCATTAAAAAAGAAGAGAAATGTTACATTTTTAGTATCAACCTTCTCTAGCATCCATTTCTTCTTTTGTATAAATAACACGCATTGGATTTCCACCTACGAAAGCACCACTTGGTACATCTCTATGAACCAGTGTGCCAGCTGAAACAATCGCGCCATCCCCAATTTTCACACCTGGTAATATAGTCGTATTTGCTCCAATCATCACTTCGTTTCCTATGATGATTTCCCCAAGTCGATATTCGCGAATTAAATATTCATGTGCTAAAAGCGTTGTATTATAGCCGATAATCGAATTTTCTCCCACAACTATCTTTTCCGGGAACATAATATCTGGCATTACCATAAGCGCAAATGATGTTTTCTTTCCTACTTTCATCCGTAAAAACGTACGATACAGCCAATTCTTCACAGATAAAAATGGTGTGTAGCGTGCGATTTGGATAATAATAAAGTTTTTCATTACCTTCCAAAAAGACACTGTTTTATACACATTCCATAATGAATTTTCTCCTGAAACAGGATAGCGCGTTGTCCGTCGCACTGAACTCTCTCCTCTACTTATACAAAGTAAAACTTTACGAGCGATTCATATCAGACAAAATCGGTAGTAAATCACTCATTTTATCTAACATAAAGTCCGGTTTATAAGCCTCTAAATACGCTCTACCTTTCAATGTCCATGAAACCGCAGCTGTTTTCGTACCCGCATTTTGTCCACCAACAATATCATGATGATTATCCCCAACCATCAATGCTTCTTCTGGTTTCGCATCTAATAACTCAAGCGCTTTTTGAAGTGGCTCTGGACGTGGTTTCACATGCTCTACATCGTCAATTGTTACGACAACATCAAAGAACTCATCAAGCTTTGATAACTTTAATCCCATCTCAACGGTTTGTCGTGCTTTCGTTGTAACAATACCAACTTTATAACCTTGTTTCTTTAATTCTTGAACTGTTTCATATACAGTTTCATATTCTTCTACTAATTCATCATGATGATCATGGTTAAATTGACGATAGCTTGTAATTAACTCTTCAACCTTGCTTTCATCAATCTTACTGAAAGTATCATGTAAAGATGGACCGATAAATGGCAATACATCTTCACGCTTATATTGATCTGGATAATATGTATTTAAAGTATGTAAAAAAGAAGAAATAATAAGTTCATTTGTATTAATTAACGTTCCATCTAAATCAAATAACACTGTATTTATTTTCATTGCCTTAGTCCTTTCTCTTTCCTGAATATGAAAGAAGCAGCATCTTATAATAAGATGCTACTTTTCTCTAATTTTCCGAATATCTTTTATCAGCTTGCCCCATTTTTCGTCTCACAATAATGAAAATAATAGAAATAACAACAAGTCCAATTGACATCACTTGTGCAATACGAAGTGGTCCTAGCATTAAACTATCTGTACGTAACCCTTCTACGAAGAAGCGTCCTACTGAATACCAAATTAAATATGTGAAGAATAGTTCCCCGCGGCGTAAATTCACTTTTCGTAATGCAAGTAATAGAATTACTCCCGCGAAATTCCATAATGATTCATATAAAAATGTCGGGTGGTAGTACACACCATCAATATACATTTGATTAATAATGAAATCCGGTAAATGAAGACCTTCTAAAAACTGTCTCGTTACTTCATCACCATGTGCCTCTTGGTTCATAAAGTTTCCCCATCGGCCAATTGCTTGTCCTAGTAAAATACTTGGCGCAGCAATATCAGCCAACTTCCAGAATGAAAACCCGCGGCGTTTCGCAAAAAGAATTCCTGTAATAACAGCCCCGATTAAACCACCATGAATCGCCAAGCCACCTTGACGAATATTAATAATTTGACTCGGGTTTTGCGCGTAATATTCCCATTCAAAAATAACATAGTACATTCTCGCAAATAGAATAGCGATCGGTACTGCAATTAATACAAGGTCAACAAATGTATCTTTTGGAATACCTAGCCTTTCTCCCTCGCGAGTTGCTAGCCAAAGACCTAATAGCACACCTGTACCGATAATAATCCCGTACCAATAAACAGGAAACGGCCCAAGTTGGACAGCTACGCGGTCAAGCTGCGGTACAGAACCTAACAGCATATGTATGACCTCCCTCTCCAAAGTTTACTCCTGATTTCCTAACTCAATCGCACTCATTAATCGTTCTGAGAACTGCTGTGCTGCATTGACTCCCATACGTTTTAAACGGAAGTTCATCGCTGCTACTTCAATAATAACAGCCAAGTTTCGACCAGGACGAACTGGAAGTGTAATCTTCGTTAGTTCTGTATCAATAATCTTCATCTTCTCTTCATCAAGACCTAAGCGATCATAATTTTTCTTTTGATCCCAAATTTCAAGATTAATAACAAGTGTAATACGCTTATAATTTCGCACTGCCCCTGCACCAAATAACGTCATAACGTTAATGATACCTAGACCACGAATTTCTAATAAATGCTCAATTAAATCTGGTGAGCTTCCTACTAATGTGTCTTCATCTTCTTGGCGAATTTCTACACTATCATCCGCAACAAGGCGGTGGCCACGCTTCACAAGTTCAAGAGCTGTCTCACTTTTACCGACACCACTTTGACCTGTAATTAAAACACCAACGCCGTAAATATCTACTAACACACCATGAACAGCAGTTGTTGGCGCTAACTTACCTTCTAAATAGTTTGTTAAACGACTTGATAATCTTGTTGTCGTTTGAGAAGAACGTAATAAAGGCATGCCGGATTCACGTGATGCTTGTAGTAACTCATCTGGTACATCTTGATTACGAGTTATAATAATACATGGCGTCTCCTCGGTACAAAGCGCTTTCATTCTCTCTTGTTTTTGCTCTGACGTTAACGTGTCAAAGAACGTAAGCTCCGTCTTTCCAAGAAGCTGTACGCGATCAGCTGGATAGTATGTGAAAAATCCTGCCATTTCAATTCCAGGTCTTGATAAATCACTTGTATCAATCGGACGATGAATTCCATCTTCACCACTTATTAACTCCAATTGAAATTGTTCAATTAAATCTTTTGTCCTTACTTTCGGCATATGTATAAACCTCCACTCCGCTGCGGGTTCAGTCTCGTTTGATGTAAAATTCCATTCTACCCGATATTGTACCATTTTTTTCTGGAAACAAGAAATACGGTTTCTAATAAATAGAAAAAAACATTTCATACACATCATGAAATGTTTTTCTTTTTGTCATTTTCTCTTTTTGTCATTTTCTCTTTTTTTCATATAACGGTTCCACAATTGCCTTTTCAATAATCATATTAAAAATTGAAATACAAATTGCCGCAACAATTGCTACACCGAAACCTGATATATTAAATGCATCTCCTAATAATGAATCTGCTATTTTTAACGTAATCGCATTAATAACAATTAAGAAGAACCCGAAAGTTACAACTGTAATTGGTAGCGTAATTAAAATTAAAAACGGTTTTACGAACACATTTAAAACAGCCAAGATAATACTCGCAATAATTGCAGTTTGTATATTTGCTACGTAAAACGCGTCTGGTGCAATCCCTTTTAAAAGTCCCGATACAGCGATTAACACAACGCTATTTACAAGAAGTGATACAATCCATCTCATTTTCTTACACATCCTTTAAACATATATATTTCATCATACGCTAATAGATAATAAACGCAAGTATCATGCAAACACTTATACCAACTTATTCTACTCTTCATGCTTGTATACCTACTAACATTTCCTTGTGAAATAAGGCCCACACCATCTATGCTCATGCGTTTTCACAAAAGTCCAAGTGAAATCTTTATCTACAATATAAATATCGCCTTTATACATATCATCTGTTTCACGTAATATATCATCCATACTTAATAAACTCGCATCTTTTATTAGCAGTACATCATCACAGTGTTGATAGAAGATATAGCAATCCTTTTTCACTTCATTATGAAACGCGTCCTCCGCTTCTTCCCCCTCTAAACACTTCTTTTTCTCATAACTAAATATGTGCCATAGATAACCACATGTATACTTATCTCCGTAAAGGAAAATATCTTTTTTTTCCTCATCACTTAAATGATTTGCAAAATAGTCCTCCCAGCGTTTCCGAAAATATATACCCCACCTTTTGAACTCTCTTACCTTCATATTTTTCTTTCGCAACACATCTAAAAACTCCATCGTCTCCCCCTATACAATAAAAACCGAGTGTCATTTCCACTCGGTTTTTATTCATACACTTATTGTGATAACTCTACTTCTTTTATTTTTGCTTTCATCCTTGCTTTATCACGAACTAAAATGTCTTTTAAATACTTACCTGTATACGAGCGCTCTTCTTTCACTACTTGCTCTGGCGTTCCGGAAGCAACGATTTGTCCACCTTTGTCCCCGCCCTCTGGTCCAAGGTCAACGATATAATCAGCTGTTTTTATCACATCTAAATTATGTTCAATTACAAGTACCGTCTCACCGCTCTCAACAAGACGTTGCAACACTTCTAGAAGACGTGCGATATCATGTGCATGTAAACCAGTCGTTGGCTCATCTAAAATGTATAGCGTACGCCCTGTAGAACGACGGTGTAATTCAGAAGCTAATTTCACACGCTGTGCTTCACCACCAGATAACGTCGTAGCTGGTTGCCCTAATTTCATATAACCAAGCCCAACATCTACAAGTGTTTGAAGTTTACGCTTAATTTTTGGGATATTAGCGAAGAACTCTACTCCATCTTCAATTGTCATCCCTAACACTTCAGAAATGTTCTTATCTTTATACTTCACTTCTAACGTTTCACGGTTGTAACGTTTACCATGACAAACTTCACACGGAACGTATACGTCTGGTAAGAAGTGCATTTCGATTTTAATAATTCCATCACCACGGCACGCTTCACAACGTCCACCTTTTACATTAAAACTGAAACGCCCTTTTTGATATCCGCGCACTTTCGCTTCATTCGTTTGTGCAAACACATCACGAATATCATCAAATACACCTGTATACGTCGCTGGATTAGAACGTGGTGTACGACCGATTGGTGATTGATCAATATCAATTACTTTATCTAAGTTCTCAAGACCTTTAATTTCTTTATGAGTACCTGGCTTCGCTTTCGCTTTATATAACTTTTGCGCTAACGATTTATATAGTACTTCATTAATCATCGTACTTTTACCGGAACCAGACACACCCGTTACCGCTACAAACGTACCAAGTGGGAATGACATTTTCGCATTCTTTAAGTTATTCTCTTTTGCACCGACAATTTCCACTTTACGTCCGTCACCTTTACGTCTTTCAAGTGGAACCGGAATAAACTCTTTACCGCTTAAATACTTCCCTGTTAATGAATTCTCATCTTGCATTACTTCAGCTGGTGTCCCTGCTGATACGACTTGTCCACCGTGAATACCTGCGCCAGGTCCGATATCAAGTAAATAGTCAGCTGCCATCATCGTATCTTCATCATGTTCAACGACGATTAACGTATTGCCTAAATCGCGCATTTCTTGCAATGTACGAATAAGACGATCGTTATCACGCTGGTGTAAACCGATAGAAGGCTCATCAAGAATATAAAGTACGCCAGTAAGACGAGAACCAATTTGCGTCGCCAAACGAATACGCTGCGCCTCACCACCTGATAAAGTTCCTGCGGCACGACTTAACGTTAAATAATCTAAACCAACGTTCACTAAGAACCCAACGCGCTCCTGAATTTCTCTTAAAATTAAATGAGCAATTTTTTGTTGTTTCTCCGTTAGCTCTACATTCGAGAAGAATTCCTGTACTTCTTGAACAGAATACTTCGTTACATCAGCAATCGTTTTATCACCAACGAAAACAGCTAAACTCTCAGGTTTTAAACGTCCACCTTTACACTTCGGACAAGCTTGTTCTGCCATATACTTTTCCATTTGCTCGCGGATATAATCAGAACTCGTTTCACGATAGCGACGTTCAATATTTGGGATAACACCTTCAAATAAAATCTCATTTTCCTTTACTTGACCAAATTCATTTACATAGCGGAAGTAAACTTTCTCTTCACCGCTTCCGTACAACACTTTATCAAATAAATTTTTCGGTATATCTTTCACAGGCATATCCATATCAACACCGTAATGATTACAGACAGACTGTAAAAGCTGTGGGTAATATTGTGAACTTGTCGGTTCCCAAGGCGCAATCGCATGCTCATTTAATGATAAATCCCAGTTCGGAATAACAAGTTCTAAATCCACCTCTAGTTTTGAGCCAAGTCCATCACAAGACGGACATGCCCCGAATGGACTATTGAATGAGAACATACGCGGCTCTAATTCTCCAATTGAAAAACCACAATGCGGACAAGCATGATGTTCACTAAATAGAAGTTCCTCTTCTCCCATAACATCGATTAACACGCGGCCCCCACCAAGCTTTAATGCACTTTCAAGTGAATCAGCAAGACGGCTTGCGATTCCTTCTTTTACAACAATACGATCAATTACAACTTCAATGGAATGCTTTTTGTTTTTATCTAACGCAATATCTTCTGATACATCAAGCATTTCACCATCAACACGTACACGAACATATCCTTGCTTCTTAATATCTTCCAGCACTTTCACATGTGCACCTTTACGCCCAGAAACGATAGGAGCTAACACTTGTAATTTCGTACGTTCAGGATATTCAAGGACACGGTCTACCATCTGTTCTACTGTTTGTGACGTAATTTCAATGCCATGATTCGGACAAATTGGCGTACCAATTCGCGCAAATAATAAACGTAAGTAATCATAAATCTCGGTTACCGTTCCAACAGTTGAACGCGGATTACGACTCGTCGTTTTTTGATCAATCGAAATCGCTGGTGACAATCCTTCAATCGTATCTACATCCGGTTTATCCATTTGCCCTAAAAACTGGCGTGCATACGCAGATAACGATTCTACGTATCTGCGCTGTCCTTCTGCATAAATCGTATCAAATGCTAATGATGATTTCCCCGAACCAGACAATCCCGTTACAACGACAAGCTGATTTCTCGGAATGGTTACATCTATATTTTTTAAGTTATGTGCTCTAGCACCTTTTACAACAATAAAATCCTTGCTCTTACTCACTCTGTTCACCCTTCCGCTTTTAATTCTAATAATAAATCTCTTAATTCAGCTGCACGCTCGAAGTCTAACGCTTTTGCTGCTTCTTTCATTTCTGCTTCCATCTTCGCAATTGTCTTTTCACGCTCTTTTTTCGTCATCTTCTTAGCTGGCGTTGCTTCATATGTTTCCGGCTCTTCAGCAGCTGTCGTTGCACGGATTACATCACGCACGCCTTTTTGAATCGTTTTCGGCGTAATACCATGCTCTTCATTGTAAGCTTCTTGTATAGTACGACGACGTTGCGTTTCTTCAATCGCAATTCCCATCGATCTTGTTATACGATCTGCGTACATAATAACGCGACCGTTTTCATTACGTGCCGCACGACCAATTGTTTGAATTAATGAACGCTCTGAACGCAAGAACCCTTCCTTATCAGCATCTAAAATAGCTACAAGTGATACTTCTGGAATATCTAATCCTTCCCGTAATAAGTTAATACCGACAAGTACATCAAACTTACCAAGGCGAAGGTCACGGATAATTTCAATACGTTCTAATGTTTTAATTTCAGAGTGAAGATAGTTCACTTTAATTCCTACATCTTTTAAGTAATCCGTTAAATCCTCTGACATTTTTTTCGTTAAAGTCGTAATCAATACACGTTCATTTTTTGCAATGCGATCTTGAATCTCTCCTAATAAATCGTCAATTTGCCCTTCAATTGGTCGTATATCGATTGGTGGATCTAAAAGCCCTGTTGGACGAATAATTTGTTCTATTACTTCTGGCGACTGCTCTAACTCATACGGTCCTGGCGTTGCTGAAACGTAAATAACTTGATTCGTTTTCTCTTCAAACTCATCAAATGTGAGCGGTCTATTATCTAAAGCTGATGGCAGACGGAATCCATGATCCACAAGCACTTGCTTACGTGCTTGGTCCCCGTTATACATCGCTCTTACTTGTGGAACTGATACGTGCGACTCATCCATAACGATTAAGAAATCTTTTGGGAAATAGTCTAATAACGTATACGGCGTTGCACCGGCTGGACGAAGTGTTAAATGGCGGGAATAGTTTTCAATCCCTGAACAAAAGCCCATCTCGCGCATCATTTCTAAATCATAACGTGTACGTTGCTCTATACGCTGCGCTTCTAACAACTTGCCATTATCATTTAATTCCTTTAAACGTTCTTCTAATTCTTTTTCTATATTTTCAATAGCGACCTTCATCTTTTCTTCACGTGTAACGAAGTGAGATGCTGGGAAGATTGCTACATGATCACGTTCTGCTAATACTTCACCTGTTAACGCATTTACTTCGCGAATACGATCAATTTCATCGCCGAAAAACTCAATTCGAATACAATGCTCATCAAGTGATGCTGGGAAGATTTCAACTACATCTCCGCGCACACGGAATGTACCACGCTTGAAATCAATATCATTACGTCCATACTGCACATCAACTAGTTCACGAAGCAATTGATTGCGGTCCTTTTCCATACCAACTCGAAGTGAAACAACTAACTCACGGTATTCTTCTGGAGAACCTAAGCCATATATACACGAAACACTTGCAACGATAATTACATCATCCCGTTCAAATAATGCAGACGTTGCTGAGTGACGCAATTTATCAATTTCATCATTAATCTGCGCATCTTTTTCAATAAAAGTATCTGTTTGCGGCACATACGCTTCTGGCTGATAATAATCGTAATAACTAACAAAATATTCAACTGCATTATTCGGAAAAAAGTCTTTCAACTCACTATATAACTGCCCTGCTAACGTTTTATTATGAGCCATAACAAGTGTTGGCTTCTGCACTTCTTTAATGACATTTGAAATTGTAAATGTCTTACCCGTTCCTGTCGCACCAAGCAACACTTGCTTTTTCTTTCCACTATTAATTCCCTCTACAAGCTTCTCTATAGCTACCGGCTGATCACCTTGCGGGGAATACGCTGAGATAATTTCAAATTGATGTTCCAAGGAAAAACCGACCTCCTCATAAAAATCTGTATTATTATTTTACCACGAATGCCCATAAAAAACCTAAAAAAACGAACAGATATTCGGTAAAGTTTTCGACATTATATACACAGAAAAAGGAAGGAGTACATACTTCCTTCCTCTACTAACTCTATTTTTTAGGTACATATAATAAGTCATACCCATTGCGTCTATCTTCATTCGTACAATCTATTAGCCTATAAGTGATTTCTAATTCATGCTGGTCTTTAACAATACTTTTACAACTATCTTTATGTAACCCTTTATTCTCACCAGCAAATTGGTCTTGTCTATTATCTACCACATAAAGTATATCTTTCTCACTATGCTCTAACGTTTGAAAAATCGGATCCCCTTCATGTGTGTAATGTACAATTCTTATTTTATCAACTTCCCCTTGTTCCACATTTAAAACGAATTGCTCGAATTTATCTAGATTGGAAATTCCTGCTCCCTTTACAATGACATCATTCTTCTTATCAATTGTAGTGTTAGGTTGCGAGCATGCTACTAAACTAAAGAGAAATAGACATATAAAACTGGTTCTTTTTCCTATTGTCATCCTCTCCTATAAAAATTATTTGTATACCCAAAAGCTCCTTTCAACTATGAAAGGAGCTTTTCTTTTCTTTTCCTTTCTCCTTCTTCGGAAAAATCACATATGAAAATGAAATAACTGTATCCACTAAAAGTATAATTGCCCAAACTTGGCTAACACGACTCGCTGCTTTATTTAAAACAATCCCCGTTTCTAACCAATTACCCCATTGTTCAAACGGTACAAACCCATATAAGAAGAAAAAGAAAATATGAACAATCACAAATAAACTAAGATGCACTACCCAATTTTTCATTTCCTGCTTCGCATAGGCCATGCCTGTTAATTCTACTTGTTCTTCAATAATAGGCGCCGGTTCATTCCGCCATTTCGCAAATAATTTTTGTACAAATATATCAAGTTTCTTCAAATCCTTTTTCCCGTAGAAGACCGCATACAATAAAATAATTACAGTAATGATTTGAAAGTTAGAGAACTTTCCTGTTTGATAGTAATCCACTACTCCTAAAGTTAAAATAAACACTTCATTTACGAGTAGCACAATCCCCATAATAAAACTCGCCTTTTTCAAACGAAATCCGTAACGCAGTAAAAAGAAACCGATAGCCGATAACCAAAATACAATTTCTGCCCCAATTAAAAAATACCAACGATATTCTGCGAGTATACTCATTTATCCCTCTCCTTTTCATCATAAATACGAAAAGCTTCATCCATATATAGTAAAAGTTCTTCTTCGATTGGATACATGCTCATTTTCTGTGAAGCTTCCTTCGATTTTCTAACTTCCCATAACTTATCTAAAAATGCTTCGTCACCATTAGCCATCTCTAAACATTTCTGCATTAATTTCTTCGTTGCCTCTTGTACCTCATTACTAGCAGCTTCTTTACCATCTTTCATAAAAGTACGTAATTGCTTTAACAAATCTACCCACTCTAAAACATTCGGATCTTCCTCACTCATATTTGGCAAATTGTGAAGCAATTTTTGTTCTTCCTTTGAAAACACTTCATTTTGGAATATTTCACGTATACGAGGAGACTGTTTCGAAAGCTGAATCAATTCAAACATAACTTTCCAATCAAGTTCTCCCTCCACGTCCACCGAATAAACAACTGCTTGTAAAACACGCTCCATTTGATTAAATTTCTTTTGTTCTTCCTGTACAAATCGAAGTTGTTTTTCAAGAGAATCCTTTAAATTCAGCTCACCTTTTACTAACATATTCGCAGTTTCTTTTAACGAAAATCCCATTTCCTTTAAAAATAAAATTTGCTGCAAACGAATGACGTCAGCTTCACTATATAACCGATGTCCACCCTCTGTTTTCCCACTCGGCTTCAATAAATCTATTTGATCATAATAACGTAATGTACGTACCGTAACTCCTGTTTCTCTCGTCAATTGTTGTATTGAAATCACTGCCATCACCTCTTCCACTTCATTATAAAAGATGACGTTACGTAACTTTCAAGTGTTTTGTAAAAAAAATACAAAAAGCTGTTTATACTCTTTGTATAAACAGCTTTTACGGAAATAACCCCTTTTGTACAGCACGACCACAAAATAAAATAAGTGCTCCAACAACAACACTCGTTGCTGTTTTATGATAATGGGCTGATAGTAATAAATAATACGATAAACTTACAGTACCAATCATAATACAAATACTTGGCACTGGATTACGAGAGAAGTTCTGCATTCCCCAAAACAAAGCAAAAATAGCCGTAGCAACACATAATACCGGTAATCCCATCCCAGTTCCCCTTTTTCTATTTATCCCTTACTCAGGCGATACCAAACTTATACACGATCAGCCTCTTTACTATTTCTATATTTCCATTTCGGCCAATAGTTCACAAAGAAATAAACAAACTGCCCTAGTACAAATAACACAAACGGCATACCAGCACTTCCGTAAACTATTAAATTGTACAAACTCCACACAGCTAAACTAATCGTAAAAAATAATCCTACATATTTAAACGCTTTATCTGACTGGAATCTCTCAAACTCATCCTGCATTTTTTCATTCCTCCTATCGCTATGCTCGTTTTCCTACCATAACTCCTATGATGAGACTACCTGCAAATAAGGAACTACATATTATAAGTATCTCTTGCACAGGTATAACAGCCCTGCCTATTGCTTTACTCGCAACAATATAAACAATAAGGAACAGAAATGCGAATACAAATGAGACGTTTACATGCTTTTTTATATTTTCATTTACTCGCTCATCTATATCAGGGAGTTCTTCTTTTTTGTACTTACGCTTTTTGTAATACATATACACTGTCAAAAATACAATTGCTAAAACGTTACTCACTACGAGCGGTAAAATTGGTATAGCTGGATTCATAATACAAACGACAATGTCTCCCAACAGCAATCCAAAAAACGTACCGACATACAACTTTCTAGCATCGTTCATTTTCTCTCCCCTTACTCTAGCGTAAATATTTCTTCCACCTTCACTCCAAAATATTTGGCGATTTTTAGGGATAATTCTAGACTCGGATTGTAATGATGGTTTTCAATCGCCACGATTGTCTGCCGCGTCACTTGCATCGCCTTTGCCATTTCCACTTGTGTTATATGATGTTGCTTTCTTAATTCTTTAATTTTATTTTTCACACCCATAGGCTCCACCTTCAAAAGTAAAGATATCTTTACTTAAATTATAAATATTTTCCAGTTACAAGTAAAGATATCTTTACAAATTTCAGAAAAATGTTTCACTGAATATTTTCTCTAACCAAGTACAAGAGTAATTCAATTTATATCAGCGATTTTTTTAATATATCAGCGCAACTCCGTTTATATAGGCGATTTTCCAAATATATCGACTTACCGACAAATACCGACATCCGTAGCAATATAAGCATAAGAAAGAAGCTGCCCCAAAATATCTTTTGGAACAGCTTCTTCGTCCTACTTACATAAATCCTAATCCCCATACAAGAACGTATCCAAGAACCGATAAGCAAACCGAGCCGATAAGCCCCGCCACAAATGCTTTGCTTCCTAACTTACGGAACGTTTTAAACTCTACATTTAAACCAAGCCCCGCCATCGCCATTGCGATAAGCATATAAGCGATGACTACAATATATCCCGCAACAACTTCTGGAATTACGCCAAGCGAATGCACCGCACTCATCGCTAAAAATCCGAAGATGAACCAAGGAATTGGAAGGTCACGCCACGATCTTTTTTCCTCGCTACCTTCACTCTTACCAAACCATAATCCGATTAAAATCGCTACTGGAACAAGCATTGCGACGCGCGTTAGTTTCACGATAACTGCGATATCTACAGCCGTACTTCCTCCTGGCGCCGCAGCCGCAATTACGTGAGCAATTTCATGCAATGTCGCCCCTGAGAACACTCCGTATCCGTATGGGGATAGGCCAAGCACTGGATATAATAACGTGTAAATAAGCGTAAATATCGTACCTAAAATAGCAATAATTGCGGCACCAACTGCCGTTTCATCATCCTTCGCTTTCACTTGCGGCGCAATTGCCACGACCGCAGCCGCGCCGCAAATTGCTGTTCCGCACGCTGTTAAAATGCCAAGTTTCTTTTCTACTTTAAATACTTTCGTTAGTCCGTATACAACGAAAATTGTAAATGTAATAACAACCGCTGCGATGACCAATACTTTTGGCCCCGCCTTCGCAATATCAACAAGGTTTAATCGCATTCCAAGTAAGATGATCCCAAAGCGAAGCAACTTCTTACTCGCAAAGTTCGTCCCTGCAATCGCATCATGGGGGACTCCAATTGCCGCACGCCAAACCATCCCCATTAGAATAGCAATTACTAATTGTCCCATAATATTTAAAAATGGCAGCTCTGCTAAATATTTCGCCGCAATTGCGATTAATAGTGTAATCCCAATCCCTTGCGAAAATCCAAAGCCCTTCTTCTTTTGTATAACAAGTGTTTGTTCCACTTTGAACCACTCCAATAATCGTATTGGAACATGCATGTTCTTTCTACTTACATTATAAGAGAGTTTCTATAATAAGTTTAATACCAATACCAAATCTCTATCATCAGAAATACTTATGATAAAATGAAAGAAAAACGAAAGGAGCCCATTACATGAACGTAGACATTTTAAAAATTTTCGTTACTGTCGTGGAACAGAAACACTTCTCCCGTGCAGCAGAATTATTAAATCTTTCACAGCCTGGCGTAAGTATGCACATTCGCAACTTAGAAAACGAATTCGGAACTACACTTATTCAGCGATCTCCGAAACATGTCCAAGTCACGGAAGCCGGAAATATTCTATACATACACGCAAAGCAAATACTCTCTCTTTACGAAGATGCTAAACAAGAGATTAACGAACTACATAACGTTGTAACAGGAACCCTTCGCATCGGTGCTAGTTTTACAATTGGCGAATACTTGCTCCCGAAAATACTAGCTAACTATGCGAATGAAAATCCACACGTCGAAGTCCATACCTTTATTTCAAATACAGAAGACGTTTTGCAAAGCCTTCGCTCTAATCAAATTGATATCGGCTTAGTAGAAGGTCAAGTTGTATATGCTGATGTTGACGTTGAAACGTTTATGCAAGATGAAATGAAGCTCGTCGTTCCGCCAAATCATCCACTGCTTCGCACAAATGAAATAAATGAAAGGACACTCCAAGATCAAGTATGGGTATTAAGAGAAAGTGGTTCTGGAACACGTGCTTATAGTGATCGCTTTATTCATCAACACCATTTAAAAATGAAACGATTCTTTACATTCAGTAGTATCCAAAGCGTGAAGGAAGCAGTGAGTGCCGGGCTTGGCATCGCTATACTTTCCGATTGGACTGTACGGAAAGAGCTACTTGCAAAAGAGCTATTCCACGTCGAAGTTCCAAACGAACAACTCATCCGTCCATTCTCTATCGTGCGAGGCAAATATTTCATCCCATCTAAAGCTATTCAAGTGTTTTTAAATCATGTGGATTCTTTTGCAAAAAAACAGCATTGACCTTCACATTAGTGTGAAGGTTTACAATACATGTAAAAGGAGTGAAACACATTGCGAATCGGGGAGTTATCAAAAGAAACTGGCGTTAGTGAAAGATCACTAAGACATTATGAAGAAAAGGGATTACTCCCTTCGAAGCGCCTCGCAAATGGCTACCGTGATTTTGATGAAAGTGCCATCGAAAAAGTGGAGCTTATTCAAATGTACTTACAAATCGGCTTAAATTTAGAAGAGACGGCAAGGATGCTGCGCTGCCTTGAAATAGAGCCACACCTGTACGAAAATCCGTGCAGCAGTATCCTTACGCTTTACGAAGATAAACTTAATGAAGTAACGAAGCAAATCTCATTACTTTCCAGCATTCAAACGAATTTGCAAAAACACGTTTCACTCCTAAAACAAGCAAAAGAAAAGGGATGATTACATGTTTGTTATACATGGCAGTTCAAGACAAAACGGAAATACAGAAGCTTTAACACATATGATGATAGAGGGCATTGAAACAGAACAAATTTATTTGCGTGATCATACCGTCTATCCTATTACAGATCAACGTCATGATGCAGAAGGATTCCAACCCGTAAATGATGACTATGAGCAGTTAACCAAACGCATGTTAGAGCACGACACAATTATTTTTGCTACACCGTTATACTGGTACGGGATGAGTGGATATATGAAAAACTTCATTGATCGCTGGTCACAAAGCTTACGCGATACATCGCTTCATTTCAAAGAGAAAATGAAAGGTAAAAAAATGTACGTTGTCATCGTTGGCGGAGATAATCCAAAACTGAAAGCATTACCGCTTATCTCCCAGTTTCAATATATCTTTGATTTTGTTGGTTCATCATTTGAAGGTTATATCATTGGGGATGCGAATGGATTAGATGAAATCAAAAACGATGCTGAGGCGCTAGCGAAGGCACAAATTTATAATAATGAATTCAAAAATAGCAAATAGAAATAAGTTTGACAAACTATTTAGACTTAGCAACGCAAGAAGAATTAGAAAGCATGTTACAAGAATATCCTGGCACAATACTTTTCATTAGCCATGACCGTGCCTTCATTCGTTCTGTTGCAGACCATATTCTACAAGTAGATGAGAGTGAACCAAGAGTATTCCACGGTAATTATGAGCAATACAAAAAAAGAACAACCGATGCTTCTGTAAACATTACTGAACAAGAATTATTACGATTACAAACAAAATTAACAGAAATCATCAGCCGAATTTCCATACCAAATCATCACGATGACATCAAATCTCTCGAACAAGAATATGAAACATTATTAGTTGAAATCCAGAAATGTAAAGAAGCACTCTAATGTCTTCCCTATATATCGACGGGTCCTTCCACATTTCCCAAGAAATATTGAAACTTCGACATAGAAATATTAGACATAACAGCAAAAAAGCCGTGCATCAGCACGACTTTTTACTCTATATACGAACAGCAGTCCCGCTCACAGCAACCATTAGCATCCCTTCGCGAACTACTTCGTAATCCACGTCAATACCAACAATTGCATTCGCATTTTTTTGTCTCGCAAAAGTTTTCATTTCTTCCATTGCGATGTCGCGCGCTTCTTTTAATTTACTTTCATAAGCACCAGCACGACCGCCGACAACGTCACGGACAGAGGCGAAAAGGTCACGAACGATATTCGCACCCATAATCGCTTCTCCATTGACGATATCGATATACTCAATAATTTCTTTTCCTTGAATTGTAGATGTTGTTGTTACAATCATACTTTATAGCCTCCCATATGAGATTTTTACCTACTTATGGTGCACTAATTCAGTACAAATTATATTTACGAACTAAACTGAGCTTCGTATAACCTACTGTATCCTCCGCCTCGCTCAATTAATTCATCATGTGAACCTTGTTCTGCAATACCATCTTTATTTACAACGACGATTCGATCCGCATTTTTAATCGTTGCAAGTCTGTGAGCGATAACTAACGTTGTACGGCCAGCTGCTAATTCAGCAAGTGATTTTTGAATTGCAAGTTCCGTCTCAGTATCTAGTGCGGAAGTAGCTTCATCTAGTATTAAAATTGGCGGGTTTTTCAAGAACATACGAGCAATTGCTAAACGTTGCTTCTGTCCACCAGAAAGTTTTACACCGCGCTCACCGATAACAGTATCTAAACCGTCTGGTTGCGAATAAATTAAATCTTCTAGCTGCGCACGTTTTACTGCCTGCCAAATTTCAGCTTCTGAAGCCTTTAAATTTCCGTAAGCAATATTTTCACGAATCGTTCCTGAGAATAAGAACACATCTTGCTGCACAATTCCAATTTGCTTACGAAGTGAAGATAACGTCATATCTTTCGTATCAATACCATCAATTTGAATCGATCCAGACGATTGTTCATAAAAACGTGGTAACAGGCTACATAACGTCGTTTTTCCAGCTCCTGATGGTCCAACGAACGCAACCGTTTCACCTGCATGTATGTTCAAACTAATGTCATTTAAAATCGGTTCTTTGTTTTCATAACCAAACGTAATGTTGTTATATTGAATATCACCATGTACTTGCTTCACTTCCATTGCATCTTTAGAGTCTACAATATCAGGCTCTGTTTCAAGAAGCTCTACATACCTTTTAAAACCTGCAATCCCTTTCGGATAGCTTTCAATTACCGCATTAATTTTTTCAATTGGGCGGAAGAAAATATTCGTTAATAGAACGAATCCGATAAATCCACCGTACGTTAATTCGCCTTGCAGAACAAACCATGTGCCGCATATTAAGACGAAGAGTGTTACGAGACGCATGAGCATATAACTAATTGACGAATTTAACGCCATAATTTTATAAGCCATTAATTTCGTTGTACGGAAACGAGCGTTGTTCACAGCAAATTGCTCCTTCTCAAACTTTTCATTTCCGAATGCTTGTACAACGCGGATACCACCAACGTTGTTCTCAATACATGCATTGAAATCAGCAACGTCTGAGAATAAACGTCTAAACGTACCTGTCATTTTTTTGTTGAAGTACAGCGCTAACCATAATAGGAATGGAATGACGAAGAACGTTAATAGCGCTAACTTCCAGTTGATCATCATCATAAATGAGAACGCCCCAACTAAAGTCATAACAGCGATAAATAAATCTTCTGGCCCATGGTGAGCAATTTCCCCAATTTCCATTAAGTCGTTTGTAAGACGTGAAATTAAATGACCTGTTTTATTATTGTCAAAAAATCTGAATGATAGCTTTTGAATGTGATCAAATAATTTCTGCCTCATATCCGTTTCAATGTTAACCCCAAGCATATGCCCCCAATATGTAACGACATATTGCAAACCTGCATTTAATATATAAACTGCAAGTAAACCGAAACAAGCCCATAAAATAAGCGTCCAGTTTTGCCCTGGCAATAACTTATCAATAAATTGATTTACGATAAGCGGGAAGCCAAGTTCTAGTAATCCTGCGACGACTGCACAAGAAAAGTCGAGTATAAATAAACCTTTGTAAGGTTTATAGTAAGAAAAAAATTTACGTAACATATCTTCCCTCCATTTTCCAAAATTAAAAAGACTCCCTAAATGATAACCATTATCAAATAATTATTCAAGTTATCCGTCTATGAAACTGAAAATAAGGTTTGCGATAGTTGTCGTTTTTTGCCGGAAAGTCGATATATTTGAATAATCGCTGATATATTCCGATAATCGCCGATATAATTTCAATTGCGCTGATATATTCTGATAATCGCCGATATAAATTTCATTTACTAACTACCCTCTCAAAAACAAAAAAGGCATCACCACAAGGTGATACCCTTTCTTTTATTACATCGCTTCCGAATCCCACTCATGCTCCTGCTGAACAAATACAACACCTAATTCGTGATGTCCCCCAGCATACAATGCCGTTTGAGCAAGACGAAGCTCACCATTTGTATCTAATACTTCTAATTTACAAAATGCCCCTGTCGTCTTCGTTTGAAGTGCATCATAAAATTCCTCAGCACTTCTTGGAACGACTCCATTTACTTTCGTAATAATTTCTCCAGGCAGTAAATTCAGCTCTGCACCAATTGTATTCGGGATTGTATCTAATACAACGAGCCCATCATTACGTGCAGCGAAATACGCTGGTCTTGTCTCATCAGAAATTTTTTCTTGCATGGAAATCGTGAAACGCCCAAGCATTGCGACTCCCATCGCGATAATTGCAAGTACATGCCACCAATAACTTGCGATTCCTAAAACGAGCACAAGTGTCGCTAAACCATAGACACGTCTTCCTGTAAATAATAAAGCTTCCGTCGGCTCATAACTTCTAATCCTTCTCATAAATCCAATTAAAAATGGAACGAGGAATAGAGAATATGTATCAGAACCGATTGAAACAACAGGCCACCATGAAATAAACTGCGTTACCGCGTCACCTGGTACAAGAATAAAAATAGGAACGATCCATAAACGCTTGGATTCGTGTAAACCAATCTTTAGCCCACGCTTACCCTTCCTAATCTTCGGCGTAGAATATCCTACTGCATTTTTAGAAATCAACAAACCCTCTACAACGAGCATGACGCCTAGTAAAATAGCAAGAGATACAATCGTACTCTCCTCACCATCTCCAAGCTGTAAGAAGGAAACTGGTAGCTTAGAAGATAATAGAACACATACCATCGCGACACTAAATGTATAAGCTGCTGATAAATATCGATACATAGCAGTTACTCCAAATAATAATGTCCAAAGTAAGATGACCCATAAACTCGCTTTAGAAACAACAAGTCCAAGTCCAATTGTAATAATAGATACAACTAATCCGTATTTAACTCCTGCAAATAGAGACGTTCGCAGTTCAAACCAAATATCATAAACTTTAAAAGAAAAATCCTTTCGTTCTCGTAACATACGTAAGTATCCAACGAAGATACTACTTATTAAAAATACATAGACAGCAGGGTGTAAGAAAAAACGTCCAACTGCCCGCATTATTTCAAAAATCCATGCCTCCACGAACCCATTCACCACCATTTATATCATTCTTTCTTTTTATATTATCATAACTGGACAAACGTTTGTTTAACACAAAAAAATACAGGCAGCAAACTGCCTGTATTTTTTTATTTCGCTATTAATTTTAATGCTGATTGTAATTGTAGATCATTTTCTCCAGAACGGATTTTTTCAATAATTTTCGTTTGAATCGCCTCAGCTGTCTTTTTATCTAGCTGTCCTGTCGCTTCCATCTCATTCGCATTTTGGAATGCTTTCAGCGCTGATTCTGTCTCTTTACTAAAGTATCCATCTTCACGTCCTGGTACATATCCTAAGCTCTTAAGCATTTCTTGCGCGTGCTTTACTTGTACATCATTTGAATTATATGAAAGTGTCTTTTCAATTTGAATTGGTGTCGCATGATAATAATCCGGTTGCTTCACTTCTACGGTTGGCGCGATTCCTTTTTTATGAATCCAGTTTCCATCCGGTGTTAACCATTTAAACATCGTTAGTTTGATGTTGCTGCCATCTTTAAATGGAACGGCTTGCTGAACAGTACCTTTACCAAACGTTTTTTCACCAATTAAATCGTATCCTTCTCCCTCTTTTAGCGCACCCGCTAAAATCTCTGAAGCAGAAGCACTTCCATTATCAATTAATACTGAAATTGGATATGATTTTCTCTCTTTCAATTCCGTAGAGAATTTCTTCTTCTCACCATTTCGTTGCTCTACTTGTAGCATCGGCTTTTTATCCGTCATAATTTCCCCTAGTATCTCTTCTACACTATTTAAGTAGCCACCAGGATTACCACGCACATCAATAACTAAGCCTTTTATGTTTTTCTTCTCTAACTCTTTTAACTGATCCTTAAATTCTTTCGCTGTATTTTCAGCAAAGGAAGTGATTTGCATATAACCGATATCTTTTCCGCTCTCTTGTTTCACAGAACTAAACACTGTGAAGATTGGAATTTTTTCACGCTTAATTTTAAATACAATCGGATCAGCTACTCCTGCACGCTTAATTTCAATCGCGACAGTCGTTCCTTTTTTACCACGAATCTTTAATACTGCTTCTTCACGTGATAAATCTTTCACACTATTTCCATCTACAGATAAAATTTGGTCATTCGGTTTAATTCCAATCTTTTCTGCCGGTGAGCCTTTAATTGGTGATACGATAATAAGCTTACCGTCCGTTTTGTTCACCTCAGCCCCAATCCCCTCTAGCTCAGGATCAAGCGATTCACTAAACTGTTTAGCCGTTTCTTTATCCATATACGTGGAATAAGGGTCCTTCAGCGTAGACAACATACCTTGTATTGCACCTTCGACTAACTTGTCATCCTTCACGTCTTCCACATAACGTGAATCAATTAGTGCATACGCCTCATTAATTTTTGCCAAATTCCCTTGCGCAGTGCTAGCGTCTCCACTCGAAATTGTTTGCGTCACTTCTGCTGGGTTAACCCCAAATAAAGACATACCTGCAAACATTCCGCCAGCACCAATTAAAAATGCAACAACCATTCCAATAATTGCAACTCTACGTTTCAATGCGGAATTCCCCTTTCCAAAACACACAGGTGGTGTAGCAAAAGGCATCACACAGTGTGTGATGCCTTTACCTATTTCTACTATATGATAAGCTTGTACGAATTATGTTTGCAACTTTTTATACTTTTAAGAAGCGACGAATTGACATTACACTTCCCCACATACCGATTAAAGCCCCAATTAATACTAGTAAACCAGCTAATTGGAATACGAAAGGACTATATGGTAGAAGCTCGAAAATTGTTCCGCCAAGTTTTTCGTTAAATACACTTTGCAGTGAATTATACGTAACTAAAATTAGGCCAATTGGAATAATTGATCCTAATACTCCTAGGAATAATCCTTCTAATAGAAACGGCCAACGAATAAACCAGTTTGTTGCACCTACAAGTTTCATAATTTCGATTTCTGTACTACGAGCATAAATTGTAATTTTAATTGTGTTAGAGATTAAGAACATCGCTGTGAATAAAAGACCAGCAATTAGTGCAATCCCGATATTACGTCCTGTTTTTACAGTATCAAATAATTTTTCAACTTGACCTTTACCGTATTGAACGTTACTTACAAACTGCATTTTTTCAATCTTTTTCGCAATTGTTGCTGTATCTGTTGGTTCTTTTGCTTTTACAATAAATACGTTTTTCAATGGGTTATCTTGTTCAAATAACTCAAACGCTTTTCCGCTGTCGCCTAAGCTTTTAATTAAGCTTTTTAGTTCTTCTTCTTTAGAAGAATATTTAATAGAGTCTACTTTTGCAATCTTACTCATATCATCTTCTAATTTCTTTTGATCAGCTTCTTTTGCTGCTGGATCAATGTGTACACGAATCTCAACATCTTGCTCTACCTTCGTCGCAAAATGGTTCATATTCATAATGGCTGTTAAAAAGACACCTACAAGTAATAATGTAACTGTTACTGCACTAACAGAAGCAAACGTCATCCATCCGTTACGGGATAGATTTTTTACACCTTCTCGCAAATGTCGACTAAGGGTCTTAGCCTTCATATCCGTATCCTCCCTCAATCTCGTCTCGAACAATTTTTCCGCCTTCAATCGCGATTACACGATGACGGATTGTATTTACGATATCTGCATTATGCGTCGCCATAACAATTGTTGTACCACGCTCATTAATGCGAGTAAAAATCTTCATAATATCTAGAGCTGTTTCAATATCTAAGTTACCTGTTGGCTCATCGGCAATTACAACCTTTGGTCGATTTACAATCGCTCTCGCAATCGCAACACGTTGTTGCTCTCCACCTGAAAGTTCACTTGGAAGTGCGTCTGCACGATCTTCAAGACCTACAAGACCTAAAACTTCTGTTACACGCTCACGAATTGCATCTGGTTCTTCTTCAATTACTTCTAAGGCAAACGCAACATTCTCATATACTGTTAATTTAGGTAGTAATTTAAAATCTTGGAAAATTACGCCTAATTGACGACGGAAATATGGAACATCTCTTTCTGCCAATGTTTCAATAACAAGTCCATTTACATTAATTGATCCTGTAGATGGCTTCTCTTCACGATACATCATTTTAATAAATGTAGATTTTCCGGCTCCACTCGGTCCAACTACGTATACAAACTCACCTTGTTTAATGTTAACTGTGAGACCAGCAATGGCTTTCATACCATTCGGGTACTCCTTATAAACATTCGTCATTTTTATCATTATTTATCACCCAATACTTAATGATTTTTTTCGAAATACTTTTCTGTACATTTGAAAATAAAAGATAGCCTTTTATTCCCGCTTAACCATTCTTGTTGAAGGTAGTCTACTTATACCCTGTTTCTAAGCAATACTACTCTATGTAATATATTTCAGCAAAATTCTACAAACCCCATTGTAACATCAAACGGTTTCCAATTCGGATACATTTTTGTTACAGTTATGTTACATCCCCCAAAAAGGGAAACGAGTTGACTATATTAATCAACTCGTCCATTTTACCCTTCTTATTTATGTTCAGCTAACCATTCAGCTACTTTTTTCGCATCTTCACCTTGAATGATTCCTGGTGACATAGAACCGCGGCCTTTTTCAATAATCTTTTCAATCTCTGCTGCGTCATATTTCTGTCCTACTTTTCGTAAATCTGGTCCAGTTGCTCCTGATAAATCTTTCGCGTGACAACCTATACAACTTTTTTGATAAATTTGCTCTGGGCTATCTGTGCTTGCAGATTGTTTCGAAGGCTTACTCTCTTCTTTATTTCCACACGCTCCTAAAGCAAAAACGACTGATGTTCCTAGCGCAATAGCCAACAATTTCTTTTTCACTTCTATCGCTCCCCATTGTTGATATTCTTTTCATTCCTAACACACTCATTTTCATTATAAGCATTATCTTTATATAGAAAAACTAAGGTATATTTCATATTCTTCAAAAATACAGTGAGAACCCTAATAATATAAAGCTTTTATAAGATGTTTCAATTCTGTGAACAACTTATAAACTTCTATAAAGAATCCTTTTTGAACGGGAAATCAGAAAAGTTCTGTATAAAGTATTACTCTATTGCCGCTCTGTTTTACTATTCTCTACTTTTTACAAAACAATATACAACATTGTATGCTACATATAATCCCATCAAAAAGAGAAGTTGTCGTTTCCAACTTCTCTTCCTCTGTACTTCATCCATATAAATAAAATAATACTCTTTATATCCTCTATATCCTCAGCATGCGCCAACAATTTTGTTGGCCTTTTTTCGCTTATTAAATGCGAGAACGTAAGTAAGCATCAATAAACGGATCAATTTCTCCATCCATAACTGCTTGCACGTTACCAACCTCTGTATTTGTACGGTGGTCTTTCACAAGAGAATATGGGTGGAATACGTAAGAACGGATTTGGCTACCCCATCCGATTTCTTTTTGCTCTCCACGAATCTCATCTAATTGTGCCTGTTGCTCTTCCAATTTCTTTTGATATAATTTCGCTTTTAACATTTTCATCGCGTGCTCACGGTTTTTAATTTGAGAACGCTCTGACTGACACGTTACAACCGTATTTGTCGGTGTATGCGTAATACGAACTGCTGAATCTGTCGTATTAACGTGCTGTCCACCAGCTCCACTTGCGCGGTACGTATCAATTTTCAAGTCTTCCGTACGCACTTCAATTTCAACTTCATCATTGAATTCAGGTACAACTTCACAAGATACGAACGATGTATGACGACGGCCTGAAGAATCGAATGGCGAAATACGCACAAGACGATGTACACCTTTCTCTGCCTTTAAGTAACCGTAAGCGTTATGACCTTTAATTAATAAAGTAACACTCTTAATACCAGCTTCGTCACCTGGTAAGTAGTCAACTGTTTCTACTTTAAAGCCACGTTTTTCAGCCCAACGTGTGTACATACGTAGTAACATAGAACCCCAGTCTTGTGACTCTGTTCCACCAGCACCTGGGTGTAATTCTAAAATTGCATTATTTTTATCATAAGGATCGCTTAATAATAACTGAAGTTCATACTCATTCATTTCTTGAATTAAGCCTTTTACTTCTGATTCAAGCTCCTCATGTAAATCTTCATCATACTCTTCTTTTAAAAGCTCATGCGTGACTTCTAAATTTTCGAATGTCTCATCTAACTGACGGAACTTCCCAACCATATCTTTCAGTGCATTTGCTTCGTTAATTACAACTTGTGCGCCTTGTTGGTCATCCCAAAATCCTGCACCCATCATTTTCTCTTCTAATTCTGCAATTTGTTTCTCCTTAGTAGGGAGGTCAAAGAGACCCCCTAAAAGCCGCTAATCTCTTAGCCATTTTCTCTAATTCCTGTCTAATTTCTACTAATTCCATTTCCTTCACCTCTATGTAATTGCTGTTACTTTCGTATGAAAACAAGGGAAACTCTCTCCACTTATGACGGAGAGAGTTTAATCCTTCTTAATTATACATTTTTGATATAAAAGTTTGCAAAGCGGCCTGAACTACTGCCCTATATTACTTCCCGATACCACAGCAGTTTTTATATTTTTTACCGCTACCACATTTACATAAATCGTTGCGGCCCACTTGGTCACCTTTTACAACTGGTTTTTTCTTTGCCTCTTCGCCATCGCTAGATGGATGAACAGCTTCACCTTGAACAACTTCTTGACGCTCTAAGTTTTGTTCGATTTCAGCTTTCATAATGTAACGAGCGATTTCTTCTTCAATAGAAGCAATCATTGATTCGAACATTGCGAATCCTTCCATTTGATACTCACGAAGTGGATCGATTTGACCGTAAGCACGTAAATGAATACCTTCACGAAGGTGATCCATCGCATCAATATGCTCTGTCCATTTCGTATCTACAACACGGAATACAACAACTTTTTCGAACTCACGCATTTGCTCTTCTGGCATTAGCTTTTCTTTGTCATTGTAACGCTCTATTAATTTCGCGATAATTGGCTCGCTCATTTCCTCTGGAGCAAGACGACGTAATTCTTCTTCTTTCACATCTCCTTCTTGCAGAAGGTTTGTATTTAAGTAGTCAACAAGACCTTTAATGTTCCAATCTTCTTCAATTTCTTCTTGTGTATGAAGTGCAACCGCACGCTCTACTGTAGATTTCATCATACCTTCAATAATGCCGCGTAAGTTCTCAGACTCCATTACTTCTTGACGCTGTTTGTAAATAACTTCACGTTGCTGACGAAGTACATCATCGTATTGTAGTAACTGCTTACGTGCATCATAGTTATTTCCTTCTACACGTTTTTGCGCAGATTCTACTGCACGAGAAACCATTTTACTTTCGATTGGCTGAGAATCATCCATACCAAGACGATCCATCATTGCTTTCATGTTATCTGAACCGAAGCGGCGCATTAATTCATCTTCCATCGATAAGTAGAACTGCGTAACACCAGGGTCCCCTTGACGACCAGCACGACCACGTAACTGATTATCAATACGACGACTTTCGTGACGCTCTGTACCGATAACTGCTAAACCAACGTTTTTAATATCTTCTCCAAGCTTAATATCCGTACCACGACCCGCCATGTTCGTCGCAATCGTTACAGCGCCTTTCATACCAGCTTCTGCAATGATATCTGCTTCACGCGCATGGTTTTTCGCATTTAAAATGTTATGACGTACACCTTTACGCGTTAACATTTTTGAAATAAGCTCTGATGTTTCAATTGCAACTGTACCGACAAGAACAGGTTGTCCTTGTTTATGACGATTTACAATATCCTCAACAACAGCATTAAATTTACCCTCCATTGATTTGAAGATTAAATCAGCACGGTCATCACGGACAATCGGTTTATTTGTTGGAATTACGATAACGTTCATATTATAAATGCTACGGAATTCTTCTTCCTCTGTTTTCGCTGTACCAGTCATACCAGATAACTTTTCGTACATACGGAAGTAGTTCTGGAACGTAATTGTCGCAAGCGTCATACTTTCATTTTGAATTTCTACGCCTTCTTTTGCCTCGATAGCTTGGTGTAAACCTTCACTATAACGACGACCTTTCATAAGACGACCAGTAAATTGGTCTACAATTACGATTTCGCCTTCTTGTACAACATAATCTGTATCACGATGCATAACAACGTGTGCACGAAGCGCCTGATTAATGTGGTGAAGAAGTGCTACATGTTTTAAATCGAATAAGTTTTCAATATGGAAAGCTTTCTCAGCTTTCGTAATACCATCTTCTGTTAACATTACATTTTTCGTCTTCACATCAAATGAATATTCTTTTTCATTTTCTAATGTACGAACGAATGCATTTGCAAACATGTATAGCTCTGTTGATTTTTGAGCTTGTCCAGAAATAATAAGTGGCGTACGTGCTTCATCGACTAAGATAGAATCGACTTCATCGATAATAGCAAAGTGAAGTGGACGTTGAACGCACTGCTCTTTATATAACACCATGTTATCACGTAAGTAATCGAATCCAAGCTCGTTATTCGTGCTATACGTAATATCAGCAGCATAAGCCTCTTGTTTCTCTTCTCGTGACATATGGTTTAAGTTAATTCCTACTGTTAAGCCTAGGAACTCATGAAGTTGTCCCATTTCGCTCGCATCACGTTGCGCTAAGTATTCATTAACTGTAACAACGTGAACACCTTTTCCTGTTAAAGCATTTAAATATACAGGTAATGTAGATGTTAACGTTTTACCTTCACCCGTTTTCATCTCAGAGATATTCCCTTCATGTAAGGCAATACCACCCATTAACTGTACGCCATACGGACGCATTCCAAGAACACGAGTCGCAGCTTCACGAACAACCGCAAAAGCTTCAGGTAGTAGATCATCTACTGTTTCACCTTTTGTTAGACGTTCTTTAAATTCAAGCGTCTTCCCTTTTAATTGTTCATCAGTTAATGGCTTAATAGATGACTCTAATGCATCAATTTGCTCAACTGTCTTCTGCATACGTTTAATTTGGCGTTGATTTACATCAAACACCTTTTTTAAAATACCGATCATAGGAAATACGCTCCTCTTTTTATTAAAATAAAACTTCCGATTGTTTTTTCTTTTTCTCTATTACAATCAGTCGTTATAAAAATCAAATGTATGTTATGCCAATTTTTCTCCTAATTAAAAAAACTAAAATGTATATACCTAATGATAATTGTAACACTTGTCTTATAACTATGACAACAATCGGCCGAATGTCTCGTTCTAAATTAAGAAAACTTTTTTTAAAAATCTATTTTCAGCAAAAAAAGCGCAGCCATTTCGGCTGCGCTTTCGAATTATTATTTAGTTTCGATTAAACCGTATTTCCCATCTTTACGACCATATACAACATTAGTTTCATTTGTATCAGCATTTGTGAAGACGAAGAAATTATGTCCTAGCATATCCATTTGTAGAATTGCCTCTTCAACGTCCATCGGTTTTAAATCGAATCGTTTTGTACGTACAAGTTCTAGTTCATCCTCTTCTACCTGATCCAGAACAGCTACTGCTTCTGGAAGGATAAAGTTCGTTTTTATAGAACCTTTCTCACGTAACTTACGATTTACTTTTGTTTTATGTTTACGAATTTGTCGCTCAAGTTTATCAACTACTAAATCGATAGCAGCGTACATATCGCTATTAGTTTCTTCTGCACGAAGTAATAAATCAGTAAATGGGATTGTTACCTCGACACGTTGCTTGTCAGAGTATACTTTTAAATTAACTTTAATCTCTGGGAATGTATCAAAATAACGCTCTAACTTACTTAGTTTTTTCTCTACATATTCCTTTAATGCTGGAGTTACTTCAATATTTTCACCACGAATGTTGAATTTCATAGATGAATTCCTCCTTTCAAGCCTATGTACTATAATTTCGACACTGGCTTAAAAACTCCTTCTAACTTTTTTAAAAAAATTAGTGGAATTGCGATTTTTTTATCGTTTTTTGTTGAAATGAAAAGATGCATCGTTTCTATCTTTATTTTATCCTATTAACATCATGAATAACGAATATAACTGTGGACAATTCGTTACAGAAAAGAAACAACTTTTTGACAACTTAATTCATAACAAAAACCCCTTGCAAAAAAACAAGAGGTTCTACATATATATAACGTTGCCACAAACGCAGCTTTCTCTTCCCAAAAACGATATTCCTACAGTTTTACAACATTAGCTGCTTGTGGCCCACGTGCTCCATCTACAATGTCAAATTCAACTTGTTGCCCTTCTTCTAACGACTTATATCCATCTTGTTGAATAGCAGAAAAATGAACAAACACATCATCACCATCTTCACGCTCAATAAACCCAAATCCCTTTTCTGCATTGAACCATTTCACTCTTCCTTGCATGTTCATTCCATTCCCTTCACTCTAAAAATCAGGGCATTCACCCCATGATTTCACTATAACGAATGACAACATACGAAGTCAAAGAAGACTTATCGCCTTTTTATTATCCCATTCGACAGTTACAGATCAACTTCTACAGAGCGTCAAACTAGAAACTTCCCTTGCTCCTCTATCGTATAAAAGACTTCCAATTTGTCTAACTGTAATTCCTGTCGTATATACATCATCAACGAGTAAAATGCGTTGGTCATGAAACATCTCTTCTCCCTGAAAATAAAAAGGATTACTTCCTGAAAGCCTTTCTTTACGCGATTTTTTACTTTGCTTTTCTGTTTCCCTTCTTCTTAATGATGGATAAGAAACTTTGACAGGCAAACAAGTTGCTAATAACTCTGCCTGATTAAAACCACGTTCATATTCCCGTTCCCTACTAAGCGGAACAGCAATAACAGTTGAAACGACCGGAAAATACTTTTGAAATAGCTCCCGAAAAGATCGGTGAAAAATATGAACTAATTCCGCATCCCCCCGAAACTTAAACTGTGCTACTATTTCTTTCATCTCATCATCGTATACGTACAACGAACGATTTTTAAAAGGCCAATACTTTTCATCGTCCATCCACCTTATACAATCCATACAAATATCATCTTTTTTAAACAAATTAGAAATACGTTCTAAAGGTCGCCCACACTCCGTGCAAATTTCTCCTATAATATAGGAAAGCTTTTGCTCACATCTATCACATATATATTTTTCATGAGACTTTACAAAAAAGGTGTACCAACTAACTGTTTCCAAAATATACTCATCGCAAAGTAGACAATGCATTAATCAATCCTTGTTCTTTCGCAATTTTGTTCATACTTTGAATATGTTTTTTCGCACGTACCATCGCCTCTGTCTTACCGTAATGAAAATAAATAACCTCACCATAAGGTTCTTCAAAACTACGACCTGCTCGGCCTGCAATTTGTACGAGCGCACTTTCCGAAAAGATTTCTTCTTCTGCCCCTAACACCGCAACTTGTAAATTCTTCACAGTTACTCCCCTCTCTAAAATTGTCGTTGTAACTAATAACGGAATGTCTCCCTTTCTGAAAGATGCCACTTTTTCTTTTCTCATCGGATCTTCTGCATGTACGCCATCGATTCTATTATCCAACCCATTCAATAACAAGCTCATTTCTTCTATATATCGCACATGAGGAACAAATAAAAAAATGGGATGCTTTTTGTTTAAGTACATTTTTAACCATTGTAGTAACACGCGAGGAATTTTTTTATGATGAAGGCTTTTCTTCCAATTTCCGCACCAACTAAATAGAGGAACTGGTAACGGATGACGATGGTATCGTCCTGAGACAATGATACCTTTTTGTTTCCCCCTTCTGAAATTGCGCTTCCACTTTTCATCGGGAGTTGCAGTTAAATAAATACGCGCTGCTTTCTCTTTCATCGCTTGTTGCACTGCATACTGTAACATTTGATCCGCATGATACGGGAAGGCATCTATCTCATCTACAATCATGACATGAAACGCTCTATAGTAACGTAACAGTTGATGAGTCGTTGCAACGACTAACGCTGCATCTTTTTCATGATCTACACTCCCTCCGTATAAAGCAGCTACATTTATACTCGGAAACACTTCTTGTAATCTCGGCGCTAATTCCAGTACAACATCCGTCCTTGGCGTTGCGATACAAACTCTTTCTCCTTTTTGAAGTGCCTCTGCAATACCGTAAAATAACATTTCTGTTTTTCCAGCCCCGCACACAGCCCAAATAAAAAAAGATTCTTTCTGCTTAATAGCTTCTATAACACCTTGCGCCGCCAACTGTTGACCAGTAGACAAAGTCCCGTTCCACTGTAACAAATTTAAACCTTTTTCTCCGTTTCTTTCAGCGATCCCGCGAACAAGTACAGCACATTCACTAACTCTCCCCATCGTTATACACTTCCGGCAATACGTACACACTTTACTGCACCTTTTGCATAAAAATGATGCGAATAGCCGCTGCTCTATATTTCCACAGCGCTGACACGTATATTTAGAAGCTTTCTTTTTTATACCTTGTACACATACGACCTCTCCCTTCTTTTTCAAGTTATTTAAGTCCCTAAGTAGATCTGAAGAAAGTTCTTCTAATAGCAACTGCTTTCCAGCAAGCATCAGCAACCACCTCCAGCACCACTATAAACCTTTCTCATAATCTCGTAAAAACGCAAAAAAGCCGATAACCTACTTATAAAATAGTAAGCTATCGACTTTATACACATGCTTTATTCGATTATAAATCCTAGAATCTACCGTATCCTAAGAAATGTTTTTGGTTGTAGCTACTGCTTAAGCTAGCGTAAGCAATCCCTTTATCACCAGCATGAATCATTTGGCCATTACCAACGTAAATACCGATGTGAGATGGACCTGGTTTATAAGTACCTTGGAAGAATACTAAATCTCCAGGTTGTGGGCTACTTACTTTAGAAACTGAATTCCAGTAACCTGCAACGTCTTGACGTCCTACACCATAGATGTAAGAAATGAATCCACTACAGTCAAAACCACCGTTTGATGGAGATGCACTTCCCCAAACATATGGTAAGCCTAAGTAGCCTTGCGCTTTACCAATTACGCCACCCGCATTTGGAGTTGGTGCTGGCTCTGTTTTTTTCGTTTCTTGCTTAGGTGCTTCTTTTTTAGGCTCTTCTTTTTTAGGTTCTTCCTTTTTAGGCTCTTCTTTTTGAGCTTGTCCACCGTTGTTTGCTGGTGCAGCTTGCTGAGCAGGTGCTTGTGCTTGTGCTTGCGCATCTTTAGCAGCTTGTTCTGCTTGTTTTTGAGCAGCAGCTTCTTGTGCCGCTTTCTCTTGTGCTTCTTGTTCAGCAATACGTTGTAATTGTAATGCTTGTTTTTCAAGATCTTTCAATTGACTTTCCGTACTTGTCATTGAAGTTACAACTGTATCCATTTTACCGCTTAAATCGTTTACTGCTGTTGCTTTTTTCGCTTTTTCAGCGTCAAGTTCTTTCTTAGCAGTTTCAATTTGAGCTTGTGCTTCTTTTAATTCTTTTTGCTTTGTTTTTACCGTTTCAACATCTTTTTTCACGTTCGCTTGGTCTTCTTGTTGTGTTTTCATGATATCTTCGTCAGACTCAAGAATTTTAGAAACAGAAGTTAAACGATCAACTAAATCTGCAACGTTTTTAGAGTTTACAAGAACTTCTGTTACAACATTTGTGTTTGGTTGTTCTTGAAGTGCAACTAAACGTTTTCTTAATAATTCTTCACGTTTTGCAATTTTCGTTTGTAGTTCTGCAATATCTTTATTTTTCTTTTCGATTAATTGCTCAGTATCCGCAACTTTTTTCGTTGTTTCATCCAGCTTTGAAGCATTCTCTTGGACAGACTTATCTAAACCTTGAATTGTTTTGTTTAAGTCGTTCATTTGTTTTTGTAATTCATCACGTTCTTGTTGTTGTTTATGTAAAGTATCATTTTGTGTGTTAATTTGTGATTTCACGTCAGAAATTTTATCTTCTGCAAATACATTTGGTGTTAGTCCTGAAAACATTAACCCTGCAACTAATGCGCAAGATGCCATTTTTAGCTTTTTCATTTTATTTTTTACACCGCTTTCTTTTTTCTTTTTCCGTATATAACCTATAAAATTTATACCATAATTCGGGATTTTTTTTGCTAATGTTACGCTTTTGTAAAACAAATGTAATATTATGTGTAACACTATCGCAAAATATGCATATTTTTGTATGTATGTGTAGAAATTTAAAAGCTTTTTATAAGCAAAGAAAAAACGCAAGGTTTCCCTTACGTTTTGTTAAATATACTAATACGGATGAAATCAAAACGTTATTTCATCCATTTTTCAGCCCAATTTTGGACTTCATCCATAACACTTTCTAACGCTTTTCCCTTGTCCGTTAAACCGTACTCGATTCGAACTGGTACTTCTGGATAAACATTACGAACTACAATGCCTTCGCTTTCCAATTCCTTTAAACGCTCTGACAACATACGATCGCTCATATTCGGTATAATATCTGCGATTTCTCTAAAACGTTTTGACTCTTCAAGCAAAGATTTAATAATTAAGCCAGTCCATTTCTTACTAAGCAAAGTAAAAGCTGACTCAAACTTTGGACATAAACAAGAATTATGCTCCATATGTTTCACCTCTCTTCTATTATAATATAGTTTCTTGTAAAAAGTAAGTTATAAAACTTTCCTCATTATTTTATTTTACGTACATTTTACCATTTCCAAATATTAACTTGTCAACTTCATGTAAAATATCCGTAAAAAAACCCTCTTCCATAAGAGAGCTTTTTATATCTTTATTACTTCGTATACCATCCAAGACCTAATGCACCTTCACCTAAATGCGTACCAATTACAGCACCGAAATAACCTGTACGGATTGTAACATGAGGATATTTTGCTTCTAATTCTTTCTTCCATTCAATCGCTTCCTCTTCACGTTGCGCATGAATGATAACTGCTTCCATAGGTACACCTTTACTTGCTTGCTCATCAAAAATTTCGATGATACGTTTTAACGCTTTTTTACGCGTACGGATTTTTTCAAACGGAATAATGATTTTTTCTCTAAAATATAAAACCGGCTTCACTTGTAACAGACTACCAATGAAAGCTTGCGCGCTATTTAATCGTCCTCCACGTTGTAAATGGTGTAAATCATCTACTACAAAATAAGCGTCCATCGTTTTCTTCATTTCATCAAAACGGGCGATAATCTCTTTTGGATCCTTTCCTTCGCTTGCTAGTCTTGCACCTTCACGCACATAGAATCCTTGTACTTCACAACTAATTTCAGAATCGTACGTATATACATCAATACCCTCAACCATCTGTCCAGCTGTCGTTGCCGTTTGATATGTACCACTAATTCCACTTGAAAGATGGATGCTAATAACTGCATCGTAATCCTTAGATAATTGTTCATATAGCTCAACAAACTTTCCGATTGCTGGTTGAGAAGTTTTCGGAAGTTCTTCTTGCTCACGTACTTTTACATAAAAATCATCTGCTGAAATTTCAGCTTCTTCTTGATAAGATTCCGTTCCAAATACAACGTTTAATGGAATCATATATATATTGAGTTCATCACGAATATGCTTCGGTATATATGCTGTACTATCAGTAACAATAGCTGTTTTCATTTGCGTACCTGCCTTATAAAAAAGTTTTTATTTCCTAATTTTACACGAAAACTAAAAATGGTGCATCCATACATGAAAATGCCGGTTTGAAATTATACTCATCATCTCGACAAATTACAACAAAAAGGTAAAATACTCACCAAAAATTTCAACTTATTTATAAAAAATGTTTGAATATAAAAACGCCCGCTTTTAAAATGTAAAGTACTAGTCATTTTGATGGATAGGGGCGTATACAAGTGTTATTACAATATTTAACAATTAAAGACTACGGTGAACACGAAATTGTTATTCAAAAATCAAGATTCATCTGTTATGTTAGTCGTGCTACAACCGAAGAAGAAGCTCAAGAATTCATACAAAAAATCAAAAAACAAAATTGGAATGCCACACATAATTGTTCTGCGTATTTAATTGGCGAACAAGATCAAATCCAAAAAGCAAATGATGATGGCGAACCTAGTGGTACAGCTGGTGTACCTATGTTAGAGGTACTAAAAAAACGCGGTTTAAAAGATACCGTCGTTGTCGTTACCCGCTATTTTGGTGGTATCAAACTGGGCGCTGGTGGTTTAATTCGCGCATATGGAAAATGTACAAGCGAAGGCATTAATCATGTCGGTGTTGTCGAGCGAAAACTAATGCGTGTTATGCAGACCGAGATTGATTACACATTACTTGGCAAAATTGAAAATGAATTGCGTAATTCAAAATATGCCATTAAAGATATACATTATCTCGAAAATGTCACATTTGATACGTATGTAGAAGAAGATGGAAAACAAGCATTCACAGATTGGATGATTGAATTAACAAATGGGAAATGTACAATTACAGAAGGAGATATGTTGTACTTAGAACAAGATGTTATCTAAGAATAACTACATCATCACCTTTAAATATTAATGTAGTGAATTACTTTCCTACAAATGAACTAAGGAGATTATATATGGAAGAACGTTATTATCATCTCCAAAATAGCAGAATAAAAAAGAAACGAAGAAGAAAGTTTTTCTACTTCCTCATTTTCTTATTTTTATTTGGTAGTGTAGGACTTTATATATTAAATTCCTACTCTTCTCTCATGGGGATGTATAGTGGTTTTACTCGTGAAAAATCGGATTTGAGAACCGCAGATGTAGAAATTACAAAAGAGCCTTTTACAATCCTTATTATGGGTATAGAAGATTATGCAACAGACGGTCAAAACGGTCGTACAGATTCATTAATGTTTGCGACAGTCAATCCAAAAACGCAAAAGATTTCACTTATGAGTATCCCTCGTGATAGTCGTGTTCCAATTGTCGGAAAGAATAAAGAGGACAAAATTAATGCTGCGCACGCTTACGGCGGAGAAGAAATGGCAATCAAAACGGTCGAAGGTTTTCTAAAAGTGCCTGTAGACCATTATCTTAAAATTGATTTCCAAGGCTTTAAAGGTATTGTTGATGCTGTTGGCGGTGTTACTGTTGATGTCCCCTTCGATTTTTGGGAGCGTTCAGACGTGGATTACTACAAAAAAATTGAATTTAAGCAAGGGCAACAAGAATTAAATGGTGAAGAAGCACTCGCTTACGTTCGTATGCGAAAGCAAGATCCAAATGGCGATTATGGTCGGGCCGCTAGACAAAGACAATTACTAGCTGCTGTTGCTCAAAAACTAAATTCCACCTCTACCGTATTTAAAATTAAAGATTTGACAGAAGTCGTTGGAAAATATATAAAAACTGACATTCCTATTTCAGATGGCCTTGCTCTTTACAATAAACTCTCTGGGTTTGATCCTTCTACAATGCAAACGTTCAAACTTGAAGGAGAAGACAAAAAAGTAGGTGGTATTTATTACTTCCTTCCAGATCCAATCGGTGTAGAGACAGTACGTAACGAAATAAAAAAAGAATTAGGAGAAACAGCAAACTCTCAAGAAAATTCAACAACAAAAACCGAATCAAATCCTTCTTCAAATTCTAACTCTAACGAAAAGGCAAAGAAAGAAACGAACCAAAATCAGAACAAGACACAAACTGAGCCCTCTCCTTCTACGAATGCTCATGCAGAGTGGATTATGAGAAATCAGCAATAAAAAAAGAGCCGAATCAAATGATTTGGCTCTTTTTTATTTACTTATTAAAGTGTTGTAAAATCGCTTCTACAATACGCTCTGATGCACGACCATCACCGTATGGGTTAGATGCTTTTGACATCTTATCATGAGCTTCTTTATTCGATAACAATTCGTCAGCAAGACTAAAGATTGTCTCTTCGTCTGTTCCTGCTAATTTCAATGTCCCTGCTTCAATACCTTCTGGGCGCTCTGTTGTATCACGAAGAACAAGAACCGGTACACCTAATGACGGTGCTTCCTCTTGTACCCCACCAGAATCAGTTAACATTAAGTATGAACGAGCTGCAACATTGTGGAAATCAATTACATCTAGCGGCTCAATTAAATGAATGCGGCCATGATCCCCTAAAATATCATTCGCTGTTTCACGAACAACAGGGTTCATATGAACAGGATACACAACTTGTACGTCTTCATGCTTATCAACAAGACGCTTAATTGCACGGAACATGTTACGCATTGGCTCTCCTAAGTTTTCACGACGGTGAGCTGTCATAAGTACAAGACGATCATTCCCAAGTTTCTCTAGTACAGGATGACTATATGTTTCTTTTACAGTCGTTTTTAGTGCGTCAATCGCTGTATTTCCTGTTATGAAAATGCTTGACTCATCTTTATTTTCTTTCTGTAAGTTCGTTGCTGATTTTGCTGTAGGTGAGAAATGAAGATCTGCCATTACACCTGTTAATTGACGATTCATCTCTTCTGGGTATGGAGAATATTTATCCCATGTACGAAGTCCTGCCTCGACATGACCTACTGGAATTTGATTATAGAAAGCAGCCAAGCTTGCAATAAATGTTGTCGTTGTATCACCATGTACAAGTACGATATCCGGCTTTGCTTCTTTCATTACTTTATCCAAACCTTCTAAACCACGTGTTGTAATATCAATTAAAGTTTGGCGATCCTTCATAATATTCAAATCGAAATCTGGCGTAATTCCAAAGATACTTAATACTTGATCTAACATTTGACGATGTTGTGCTGTTACAGTCACAATCGATTCAATTTTATCTGGATGCTTTTGCAACTCTAATACAAGAGGTGCCATTTTAATTGCTTCTGGACGTGTCCCGAAAATTGTCATTACTTTTAAACGTTCAGTCATTTCATTGCCTCTTTTCTTTCACTAGTTACAACTTCTATTATGACATATAAGAATATACATGAATACATACCTTTTTAACGAATAACGGAAAAGTCCCTCTTACAAATACTTTCTCTTCCAACAGAATAATAATCTATCTCTTGCTTCTTGACATCCTCATCAGTATAACAATTTCTTCCATCGAATAAAATAGGTTCTCTCATAAGTTGGGCGTACTTTTCTAACGGATAAGCTCGGATAGCCTCCCATTCTGTCATGATAAAAGCCGCACTCGCTCCTCTAATTGATTCATCTATACATTCACTATATTGTATAGTCCCCCCAAAGATATTTTTCATATTTTGAATCGCCTTCGGGTCATATAGAACTACATCCGCACCTATATTAATTAATTCTTGTATCATAATAAGGGATGGTGCATCTCTTATATCATCAGTATTCGGTTTAAATGACGCTCCCAGCACCGCAATCCGCTTCTTATTCATATTTATTACTTTCTTTGCTTTCTCAATCAATAACAACTGTTGTTTATTATTCACTTCAATGACTGCTTTTAACAAGCGAAAATCATGCGCCACATTCCCTGCAATTTGTACAAGAGCTTTCGTATCTTTTGGAAAACACGATCCCCCGTAACCAATGCCCGCATTTAAAAACGACGCACCAATTCTCTTATCCATTCCCATCCCTTGTGCAACGTCTAATATATTCGCTCCTACCTTCTCACATATATTTGAAATTTCATTGATAAAACTAATTTTTGTCGCTAAAAAGGCATTCGATGCATATTTAATCATCTCTGCACTTTTTATATCTGTAACATACGTTTTTAAGCGTAATTCATTATATAAATTCTCCACTTTTCGTGCCGTTTCCTCATTATCTGCTCCAATTACAATACGATCTCCTCGAAAAAAATCGTAAATACCTGAACCCTCCCGTAAAAATTCGGGATTCGATGCAATATGTAATTCATGTCTCCCCTGTAACTTCTCCTCAATCCATCCTCTAATCGTACCATTCGTCCCTACAGGAACAGTACTTTTTGTAACAACAATAATGTCGTTAGTCGCATATGTTCCAATATCAAAACATGCACTTTGAATATATGTTAAATCCGCTGTCCCATCTAATAAAGATGGTGTTCCAACTGCGATAAATATGAACTCTGCATCGTTAAATGCTTCTTCTTTACTTGTTGTAAAAGTTAAACAGTTATTCTCATATGCTTCATTTATTAATTCATATAAACCAGCTTCATAAATAGGCAGATCCCCTTGTTTTATCCGTTCAATTTTCTCATCATTTATATCAAAACATGTAACCGAATGTCCCAATACTGCCAATCCTACTCCTGTAATCAATCCAACGTATCCGGTACCTATTATCGTAATTTTCATTTCCTTTTCGCACAGGAATATACAATAGAAAATATACGAATACATAGAATTCTCCCTGTGCTTCCCCCTCTCACATTAAAAATGAGAAAACTCTTTTACTTCTTTATTATATGAATTACTTTTTTCATTCTTTTTTAAGTTTTTGTAAAATTAAATAACTTTTATTAATTATTCGTTAAACCAATCGAGATTTTACAGGAATTAAGGCTCCCCGTTCATTCGGGATAAATTCCCACATTTTAACACGGAACTTACTCATTTCTACGTGTAACACTTATAATATTGAAATAAAAGTATTCACTATTAAAGAAAAAGAGAAAATGTCATATTCCAAAGCCCAATACGATTAACCTTCTCAAATGATTCAACATTCTGTATACAATTGTCATATATTCTATCTGTTTCCATTTACCGTAAAAACAAAAAAAGATTGAATTCTAATCTTTTTGTGATACCATATGTTATGAGCCTGTAAATAAACATCATAATTTTCAGATAAATATATTTTAAAAAAAATTACGTTAGACTATAAAAGGGTGGGGTATTAATGGACTCACAAGTGATTTATGCCATTTTGGCATCTTTCATCACTGTACTCGTCGTTACTCCTTTAGTTATTAAGTTAGCTTTTAAAATAGGAGCAACAGATAAGCCAAACGCGCGTAAAGTACATCAAAAGATCATGCCTCGTCTTGGCGGGTTAGCGATATTTATTGGTGTAGCTGTAGGATTTGTTGTCGGTGGCTTATATGAACAAAGAATGTTATCGATAACGCTAGGTGCGATTATCATTGTAATCATCGGTATTTTAGATGATATGTACGAGTTATCTGCGAAGGTAAAATTCGGTGGACAACTATTAGTTGCCATTATGATTGTAAAAAGTGGATTATTAGTGCAAGTATTATATATTCCAATCCTCGGGGATACTGAACTTGGATGGCTTGCTTACCCAATTACAGTATTTTGGATTGTAGGTATTACAAATGCAATAAACTTAATTGATGGCTTAGATGGATTATCTGCTGGTATTTCATCTATCGTACTTGCAACGCTAGCATATATGGCCTTCACTAGCCCGTGGGGTACTGGAGCCGCTATTATCTTACCACTAGCATTAATTACATTAGCAAGTACAATTGGATTTTTATTCTACAACTTCCATCCAGCAAAAATTTTCATGGGAGATACAGGCGCACTATTTTTAGGATACTGTATTTCTGTTATATCGTTACTTGGATTATACAAAAGTGTAACGTTATTCAGCTTTATCGTTCCAGTTATCATTTTAGGTGTACCGGTATTTGATACGACATTTGCAATTATCCGTCGTATCGTAAATAAAAAACCTATTTCAGCACCAGATAAATCGCATTTACATCACCGTTTACTTGCAATGGGCTTCTCTCATCGTAAAACGGTACTAATTATATACGCATTCGGTATTTTCTTTAGTGTAAATGCAATCATTTTCTCTAGTGCGACATTATGGTTATCGATTATTCTTCTTTTCGTTTTAATCTTCTTTACAGAGATTATCGCTGAAGTAATCGGGCTTGTACATGAACGTTACAAACCACTTATTTCCTTTTATAAAAAAGTGAAAAAACGCGAAGACTAATTGTAGTATAGCCTGTACAATTATGAAATATTCAAATAGCCTACTCTTTCTTATAAGAGTAGGCTATTTTTTTATTCATTATTTTACATTTCCAAAATATAGATTGTTTGAGAGTGTCGCTATTGGAGAAAGATATACATAATAAGAAAAGGATTATATTTTCTTTTTTACATCTTGATTGTCAAACTGAGGGTGAATGTTATGATCAAGCGAGTATTTCAATACATTATTTTATTTTTAATGATTACTATGTACGCGTCATCTCATGCAGGAGCAACTACTATTCCCCCTGCTGAACATCATCCAAATACTGAGACGACTTCTCCTACCAAAAAAATCGCGTACTTAACATTTGATGACGGACCAAACAAATATACTACACAAATTTTAAACATCTTAAAAGAAAAGAACGGAAAAGCAACTTTCTTTGTTATTGGTGGAAAAGTGCCACATTATAAAAAGACAATGCAAAGATTAATTAAAGACGGACATTATATCGGACTTCACAGTATGTCACACGATGTAAAACGTCTTTACACTGGTGATCCATCTGCTTTAATTACAGAAATGGAACAAACACAAAACATTGTTCAGCAAGTTACAAAATTAAATACACATCTCGTTCGTGTCCCGTATGGTAGCATGCCTTACTTAAAAAAGAATTACCGTGATGCACTCGTATCAGCCCAGTATAAAATGTGGGATTGGACAATCGATACATACGACTGGAAAAGCTATGACAATCCTTCTGCCATACTAGAAAGGGTACGTAATCAGAGCGATGAACAAGTCGAAGTGATTTTAATGCATGATTCGAGTGTCACTGTACAAATACTGCCAAAAGTAATTGATTATTTACAGTCACAAGGATACAAACTTCTTCCCTATAATCCATCTTCTCATCTCGAAGTTAATTTTTGGAAAGACACAAGATTGTAACAGCTTTAGTGCCTATGTGCTAAAGCTGTTTTATTTTTCTCTTCCCACCCTTCCCATTTTTGTGTAAAATTTTAAATAGTGATGAAGTTTCGAGGTGAATAGAAATGAAACGAATAGATCTCATTTTTAACGCAATACAAAAAGGCAATTATACAGAAGGTGTAACCGCATCAGAACTCGCTACCCTTCTACAACTAGATCGCGCCAATGTAAGTAGTGACTTAAACAAACTTGTAAAAGATACACGTTTATTAAAAACAAATACGCGTCCTGTTCGTTTTTATATAGAAACGAACACTTCGTTGGAAACGCATTCAAAAGAAGTGACTTCATTAGAGACATTTGCTCTTGAAAATACAAGCCTTAAAATCGCAATTGAAAAAGCGAAAGCTTCTATTCTCTATCCTCCAAACGGTATGCACACTTTACTGCTGGGAGAAACAGGAGTCGGAAAATCTATGTTCGCTTCTTTAATGCACGAATATGCAATTGAAGTTGAACAGCTTCCTAAAAACGCACCATTTATCGTCTTTAACTGTGCTGATTACGCAAATAATCCACAGCTACTACTGGGGCAGTTATTTGGGATTAAAAAAGGAGCTTATACAGGGGCAAGTGATCAAAAAGGGTTAATTGAAAAAGCGCATGAAGGGATTCTTTTCTTAGATGAAGTACATCGCCTTCCTCCAGAAGGACAAGAAATGCTTTTCACCTTTATTGACCGCGGAGTATATCGCCGCCTTGGAGAAACAGAAAACGAGCGTAAAGCACAAGTATTAATTATTACTGCAACAACCGAAGAACCAAATTCATTTTTATTAAAAACATTTACAAGACGTATACCGATGACTGTCACACTGCCACCACTTCGTGAGCGTACACATAAAGAACGCTTTGCTTTATTACAACTATTTTTCACAAATGAAGCAATCCGCCTGCGAAAAGAAATTCACGTTAGCCCGAATGCAATGCGTGCTTTCGTCTTTTACAATTGTCCCAATAACATCGGTCAATTAAAAACGGATGTACAAATCGCCTGCGCGAAAGCCTACTCTGACTTCGTGACAAAGAAACGTGATTCTGTCTACGTTTCAAGTACAGATTTACCTTGGTATATGAAAGAAGGGCTATTCATTGAAAGAAAAAGCCGTCATCTATACCAAATACCAAATGAAACATTTATATTTACAGGTGATGAAGGTTGGAGTAATCATAAAATAGAGAATGAAAAACAGTCTTCTATTTACGATTATATTGATTATAAATACGAAGAACTTCAAGCTCGCGGTATTGAAGAGGACGAATTAGAATTACTAATAGAAAATGATATTCAAAGCTTTTTCGTACAATATTTTAACCAAATGTCCAAAAAGACAAGTCATGAAAATGTTTTTAAAATTGTGGATCGTAATATCGTTTCCGTATGTGAAAAAATCGCGGAACTTGCTGAAAAGCATTTATCTAAAACGTTTGATGAAAAAGTATTTCTCGCTTTAAGTTTACATGTACAGACAACTCTACAACGTTTACAAGCTGGGAAACAAATTCATCACCCACAATTAAATCAAATTCGTACGAAATATAAAGAAGCTTTTTCCGTAGCTATGCAATGCATTCAACTACTGGAAGACGAATTACAAATAACAATGCCTATCGATGAAGCAGGCTTTTTAACAATGTTCTTCGTTGTTGATCCAATTCCTGCCTCACAAACAGAAGTAAAAGTATTAATATTAGCGCACGGCAACGGCATTGCAACAGAAATGGCAAACGTTGCAAACGAACTTCTCGGCATTGAGGAAGTAACCGGTATCGATATGCCGCTACATGAATCGCCGAAAGATTTCTTAGAGCGCGTGAAAGTGTATATGAAAACACTCCAAAATGTAAACGGGCTTCTCTTACTCGTTGATATGGGGTCGCTTGCTTATATTGGTGATATATTAGAAACTGAGTTCAAAATTCCGGTACGTGTTCTTTCCATGACTAGCACTCCACATGCACTAGAAGCAGCTCGAAAAGCTCAGCTTGGCTACTCGTTAGATGCATTATATGAAACCGTGAAGAACTTAACACCGTTTTACTTAAACGTACAAGAAGAAAAGAAAAAGCCACTATCACCAATGAAATCTGTTATTTTAACAGCTTGTTTAACTGGTGAGGGCAGTGCTTTAGCTATTCAAAAAATGTTAGAGAACTATTTGCGATTTGACAAAGACTTAATTGAAATTATTCCGATTAGTATCGTCCATGAAAAAGATTTAACGAAAATGATTGAGAACATAAAAAAAGAGCGGAATATCATTTGTATCGTCACAAATTTCGATGTGCAAGTTCCATGCTTAACATATCATTTTCAAGATATCGTAAACTACACAGCAATTCAGCCAATTCAAGAATTAATTACGTATGAAGAAACATATGCAAAAATGGCTGACATTCTTGAACAACAAATGCAGCGTAACGACGGAGCATTACTTATTAAAACAATTCGTTACGCATTAAATACAATTCAAGAATTAATTTCCTTACAGCTAACTCCTGACAGCTTAATGGGTGTTATTCTGCATATGAGCTGTATGGTTGACCGTCTTCAAAAAGGAGAAAGCCTCCTCCCTCATCCAGATAAAGAGAAACGAAGACAAGATGAATACTGGATGTATATGAAAGTGAAAAAGGCATTGCAACCGATTGAAAATACATTTGAAATACAAATACCTGATGACGAAGTATTTTATATCATGGACTTCTTCATAAAAAATCAACCTGTAAAAAATTAATCAAGACAGTATTTTAAATATATCGACCGTAATACGAATTATATGAGCGATTTTCAAAATATATCGATTTACCGACAATAATCGCTAAAATTTGTACCTCATAGCAAAAAAGGCTGTTCCAAAATATGGACAGCCTTTTTTCTACTTCTTTACTTTCCTAATTCTCCCCCTGATTTCGCCCTTCTTATTGGACTTCGTATAAACATTTACATATACGTTCGCCTGAATGATTTCTTGAAGTAAGCTATCAAACGCTCTCCCCTGTAAAGGCCCTTCAAAATCCGCCACATTGACTACACCCGTCACGGCTCCTTCATTTACACTAATACCTTGCTTTAATGGGCCAAATAAGCTTAAAACAATTGGACCAATTTGATCTGCTTTCCCTAAATGAATTTGGCATGATGTAACTTTTTCGATGTTTTTCAATATGACCCGATATTGCAACTTCTTTAAATCATCACTAAATATAAACTCTGCTACACCATAAGCTTCTGTATTTACAGGAGGTATTTCCCTCTTACCTGTTAACCTCGCAAAGAAATGAGTTGTCATACGGGCATTCTCCTTATATAAATTTCCCAGCACTACTTCTACTACTTTATGGTTTATACATAATCATTTATGACTTTTTCAAGCCTTAATTACAAAGAAAAGATTCACACAATCTTTACATTAGAATCGTTCCTTTCGCTTTACTATCTCTTGTATAATGCACTTAGAAAAACATTCTAGGAGGGCATTTTGAAAAATAACAAATACACTTTTCACACATTATTAGAGATTTTTCTCGTCTCATTTAAATTAGGACTTACTTCATTTGGTGGTCCTGTCGCCCATCTTGGGTATTTCCACCACGAATATGTGCAAAAAAGAAAATGGATGGATGAACGAAGCTATGGAGATTTAGTAGCACTATGTCAATTCCTTCCTGGTCCTGCTAGCAGTCAAGTCGGTATGGGGGTTGGGTTATTAAGGGGCGGGGTATTAGGAGCTATTATTTCATGGATTGGATTCACTTTACCGTCTGTGCTTGTTTTAGTTTTCTTCGCCTCATTCCTTAATCAGTTCGATCTTGGAAGTGCTGGCTGGATTCATGGACTAAAACTTGTAGCAGTCGCTATTGTCGCTCATGCCATATGGGGAATGGCGCAGAAATTAACGCCAGACCGAAATCGTGCGACGATTGCGATTGTAACTGCCGCAGTCGCCTTACTATGGCCAAATAGCTGGACACAAGTCATTCTCATTGTAGTATCTGGCTTTATCGGCTGGTTTTTATATCGCAACCAACCAATTAGCCAATCTCAAAATATAAAAGTACCTATTTCAAAAAAGATAGCAGTTTCTTGTCTCATCTTATTCTTCGGGCTATTAGTACTGCTACCAATATTAAGACCGTTCTCTTATTACATCGCTTTATTTGATAGTTTCTATCGCTCTGGCGCACTTGTATTTGGAGGTGGACACGTCGTGCTGCCCCTTCTTGAAGGTGAGTTCGTACAAAATGGAATGATGACGAAAGAACAATTCCTAGCTGGATACGGATTAACACAAGCAGTACCAGGACCACTATTTACATTCGCCTCTTATATAGGAGCAGTGCTAAACGGGACACTTGGGGCAATACTCGCAACAATTGCAATCTTTCTTCCTGCTTTCTTGCTCGTTATTGGTGTTTTACCATTTTGGGACAGTGTGAGAAAAATATCTTACATACAAGGCGCACTACTTGGAGTCAATGCAGCCGTTGTCGGTATTTTATTAGCAGCTTTTTATGACCCTATTTGGACAAGTACAATTATGAACGCTGTAGATTTTGTTTTTGCGTCTCTTCTATTTTGCTTGCTCGCTTTTTGGAAAACACCACCTTGGGCTATCGTTATACTTGGAGCCTTCGGCGGATATATTCTATCCATTTTGTAAACAAAAAACGACGGCATTATGTAGCCGTCGTTTTTTTATTAAAACTTCACAAGCTCTATTCCTTCTGGTAACTCGCTCTCTGTTAAAATACGTAATTCTTTCACACGATCCATTACGTAAGAAGAACGCTTCACAAGCTCTGGATCAATATAAGCTGGATGAACCATAATTTCTACCGTTTGCTCACCTTGTACTCTCTCTTTTAACTTCACGAAGTAATCTTCCGTCACACCATCCGCGTAAAAATCACTGTAAAACACGTCAGAAAATGGACGTACTGCTCGCTCTTCCTCACAACGACGAATTGGAACATTATATTTAGCAGCTAATTTCTCAAGAACATCGTGCAAAATCGGCAATCCATGCACGTGATGATGACTATCTAAATGAGTTGGTGTTAATCCGTAAGATAAGAATTTCTCAATTTGAGCAGTCCATTCCCTCTCAACTTCTTCTGGATTTACCTTCCCTTCCCATACGACGCTTTGTTTATGAAACAATCCATCGCTACTTACAAGTGATGGTACGTCTCCAAGAAGCGGTTTCCCTGCCGTCAATACGAGATGTACTCCTACTCCTAACGTTTTATACTCTTCCGCTAAGCGTACCGCATGCTCTGTTCCTGGCATATTCATCATCATCGTCGTTGAATTTACAAGTCCATTTATATGTCCATTAATAATGCCGTAATTTGTACCCTCAGTAAGACCGAAATCATCTGCATTTACAATTAACTTAATCATCGTAATACCTCCTATTGAAATAAAAAAAGCGGGCTAAATAGCGCCGCTTTTATTTCTCTATCTTTTTGAAGAACTGTGGAAGATGTTCTTTATGTGCTTCCAACATTTCATCTAAAATTTGTTTTGCAACTTTATCTGATGGTACAAGTGGATTAATTGTCATAGCAAGCAGCGCCTTATGATAATCCCCTGTAACAGCAGCTTCAATTGTTGTGCGCTCAAATGATTTAATTTGTTGTACTAAACCACGAACTGGTACTGGAAGATCTCCAACTGCAATTGGTTTTGGACCTTCTTTCGTAATAATACAGTTCACTTCAACAGCAGAATCATGTGGTAAGCTTGCAATTGTTCCATTGTTTCGTGTATTAACAGGCTGGATATCACCTTTATTATTGTAAATAGACGTAATTAAGCTACATGCTGCATCACTATAATAAGCGCCGCCACGTTTTTCTAATTGTGGTGGTTTAATATCTAAGTTCGGGTCTTTATATAACTCGAATAAATCATCTTCTAATTGTTTTACTACTTCTGCACGTGTACCTTTTTCAACCGAAGCTTCTTTCTCTTCTTCTAGCATTTCACGTGTTTTGTAGTAGTAACGATGGTATGGACAAGGAATTGCACGAAGGCCGCGAATAAAGTCTGGCTCCCAGTTAAGCGCAGCGATATTTTCCATCGTAATTTGCTTTTCTGGATCTGTTACAAGCTCTAACACTCGGTCCATTACACTTACGCCATCTAAATATACGTCTAGTCCATATACCATATGGTTTAAACCTGCAAAGTCAACATGTACACGACTTGCATCTACTTCAAGTAATCTTGCAAGACCCATACGGATTCCGATTGGAACGTTACATAGACCAACTACTCTTTGGATATTTGTATAACGAAGAACAGCTTCTGTTACCATACCAGCTGGGTTTGCAAAGTTAATTAACCATGCATTCGGACAAAGCTCCTCCATATCCTTACAAATATCTAAAATAACAGGAATCGTTCTCAACGCTTTGAACAAACCACCAGGACCATTCGTTTCCTGACCGATTACATCATATTTTAATGGGATTGCTTCATCTTTTGCACGTGCTTCTAATAAACCAACGCGAAGCTGCGTCGTTACGAAATCAGCATCCTTTAATGCCTCACGGCGATCAAGTGTTAAATGAACCTCGATTGGTAAACCTGATTTTTTCACCATACGTTTTGCTAAGTTACCAACGATTTCTAACTTTTCTTTTCCTGCCTCAATATCTACTAACCAAATTTCACGAACAGGAAGCTCATCATAACGTTTAATAAATCCTTCAATTAACTCTGGTGTATAACTAGATCCACCGCCGATTGTAGCAATTTTAATTCCAGTCATGTTTTATTCCCCTTTCGCTTCAAGCTTTTTATAAAGATCGATAAACTCTGCTGCTAATTCTTTTACTGTAATCGCATTCATTAAATGATCTTGTGCGTGAATTAAAAGAACACTAATCTCTGTTTTTTCTCCTCTTGCTTCTGATTGTATGAGCTCTGTTTGGAAATGATGCGCTTCATTAATCGCTTCTTTCGCCTTTACCATCGCTTCATCAGCTTCTGCCATTTTCCCCTGTTTGGCAAATTGAAGTGCCTCCATTGCAAAGCTTCGTGCATTACCACTATTTAAAATTAATTGGAATGGAATTTGTTCTGCTGTAGTCATCATAATTACCGCCCTCTCTATTATGGTTCAACCGGTTTAAATACCCCTTCAGTTTGAACATTTCTATTAAATTATTATTTTATGAATGATAGTTTGGTGTTCTTGAAGATGGGTCTCATCTTTCTGAACATGATATAAAGGTAATTGTTCTCACAGACAATATTGTCTGTGAGAACAATTTCTATGTTACATAGGTACAGAGTTGTTATTTCCTTGCGCTGCTGCTTTTTCAGTACGAACAACTGAACGGTCACATAACACAACGAATGGATAATAGATTACCATCGCAATTACAAAGTTGAATAACTGTAGAATTGCACCTGAAAGATGCCCACCTGTTACAAGATAACCACTAATAATTGGTGGTGTTGCCCATGGAATCATCACAACTGTTTTTGGTACCCAGCCAATCGATATAGCTGTATAAGAAATAATTACTAATACAATTGGTGTTATGATAAACGGTAAGAATAAAATTGGATTTAAAATAATTGGTGTACCAAAGATTACTGGTTCGTTAATGTTGAATGCACCTGGACCAATTGATAAACGAGATACACCGCGTAATTGTGCACTTTTTGCTACAAGTAATACAACTACTAAGAACGCTAATGTTGCACCAGAACCACCAAGATATACGAAAGTATCAAAGAATGGTTTTGTAACAATGTTTGGAACATCAAATGCAGATGTACCACCTTGGAATAACTTCATGTTTTTCTCTAATGCCGGTAAGTATAATGGCTCAATAATACCACCAACGATATTTGGACCATGTAAACCGAAGAACCAAAGAAGATGAACAAGGAGTACAATGACAATTGCACTTGGTAATGTCCCTGCCAAACTTTGCAGTGGTGATTGAATCGTATTAAAGATAAATTCATGAACACTTGTACCAGCTAATTTCACTGCTAATTGAATACCTGCAACTACTGTTAAGATAACAAATGCTGGAACTATAGCTGCGAAAGATCTTAAAACTGCTGGTGGTACTCCATCAGGCATTTTTAAAGTAATGTTTCTTTGTACAAAGAAACGGAATACTTCAGTAACAAGGAGTGCCACGATAATTGCTACGAATAACCCTTGTGCACCTGTCCAAGCTAAGTTCAATCCGCCTTCTTTCGGTGTTGTTGGCGTAAGAATAATTAACGCACCAAATGAAATAATACCTGCTGACAAACCATCAACGCCGTAAGATTTTGCTAAGTTATAACTTGTTGTAAATGCTATGATTAGTGCTAGAATTGCGAAAGAACCAGTCCACATTCCACCGCCAACTTGTTTCCACGTTTCACCAAACAAACCTTTCATGAAATCTTGGAAAGCGTCAGACGGAAAACCATTAATTAGTGATGCCAATGCACCAACTAAAATAAGTGGCATAACTGCAATAAATCCATCACGGATCGCAGCTAAGTGACGTTGCGATCCGATTTTACCAGCGACAGGAACAATATATTTCTCCATGAATGCAATAAACTTTTGCATTTCGCTTCCCCCCTAATTATTTTTTAAGTGTTAATGCGTGATCTAAAACTGCTTCTCCATTCATCATGCCGTAGTGCATTGGATTGATAACGTCGATTCCAACGTTTCTCTCGTCAGCAAGCGTTTTCATTGAAGAAAGCATATAACGAACTTGTGGTCCTAGTAATAATACATCTGCTTGATCGATATTCGTTTTTACTGCATCCCCAGATACAGCCCAAATCTTTCCTTCTAGACCGCGAGCTTTTGCAGCCGCTTCCATTTTTGTAACTAGTAAACTTGTAGACATCCCTGCTGAGCAACATAATAAAATATTCATTTGAAAATCCCCCTTGTGTAGTATAAAAAATTTATGTTTTATTTATTTTTCTTCACGCTATTTATTAATGCAATTAGCGTGCCAACTTTTTAAAACCACTAAAATCAGCACTTTTTCGACTGTTTTCTTTGTGTGTTAACGCTTTCAATTAGTGTGTCACTCAAAAAACACACAGTGTGTTATAAAACAACACGTTTTTAAGACATAACTGTATGAAAATAGATTAGTGTTTAGTTGTCTAGTTGTGTTTAAAACAAAAAAACACTAAAAAAATTTTTTTAGCGTGAAAATCTATAAAAAAATAAACTCCTCTTGAACACACTCCCTTATCTATTGTCCAAGCAAACTCTACTAAATTACATAGAATAGAATAAAATAACACAATTCGAAAGGGGATTCCTATGCCAAAACATAGAAAACAAAGCAAAATAAAGGTTTATAGAATAACAAGCTATAAAAAAGACAAGCGCTCTGAATTAGACTCTGACAAATTTGAACTAGAACAGCAGGAGATAGAAAATAAGCACGACAAGCATGGTAAACAGGACAAACAAGACAAACAAGACAAACAAGACAAACAGGACAAACAGGACAAACAGGACAAACAGGACAAACAGGACAAACAGGACAAACAGGACAAACAGGACAAACAGGACAAACAGGACAAACAGGACAAACAGGACAAACAGGACAAACAGGACAAACAGGACAAACAGGACAAACAGGACAAACAAGTACAATCGGAAAATGTAGTCATAGTACCCACAGATTCACACAGCTTAGATGTGTGGGATGAAATTTCTCTAAAGGAAATACAAGCTGGTGAACATACAAATTTATTTGCGGAACAAAGCAATTATCAAAATATTACTTTGTTACAAGTAAGCGATGTTCGTTTATATTTGGACAAGCAACTACAATTTAGTTCCGTCGATGAGCAAATTTATCATGAAGCACTTGTACATCCAATTATGTCAAAAGTAATTGATCCAAAACGTGTTCTCATATTAGGCGGTGGTGATGGTCTTGCCTTACGAGAAGTTTTGAAATATGAAACTGTACTACATGTGGATCTTGTTGACTTAGATGGATCGATGATTGATATGGCTCGTAATGTTCCTGAATTAGTTTCTTTAAACAAAAGCGCATTTTTTGATAATCGTGTAAATACACACGTATGTGATGCAAAAGAGTTTCTAAGTACTCCTTCCTCTTTATACGATGTAATCATTATTGATTTTCCAGACCCAGCGACAGAGTTGTTAAGCACTTTATATACAAGCGAACTTTTTGCTCGTATAGCTACATTCTTAACAGAAGACGGCGCGTTCGTCTGTCAATCTAATTCCCCTGCTGATGCACCTCTAGTATACTGGAGTATCGGTAACACAATTGAACATGCTGGATTAACTGTGAAAAGTTATCATACAATCGTTCCTTCTTTCGGAACTGACTGGGGATTTCATATTGCCGCTAATTCTGCCTATGTACTCGATCAAATTGAGCAATTATATGTAGTGCCATCTCCTCGAACATTACCCTCTCTTCTTTCTCCTTTATTTCAATTTAAAGAAGAACATTTGGAACAACGTAATCTCGCTCTTCTAAACTCAGAATCGAATCTTATCCTACACCAATGCTACAAAAAGGAAATGGAGTTTTGACGATATTATAGTAAGGAGTGCTACCTTATGGAATATTCTACTTTCGGTAAGCATACAATAGTAGATTTATGGGGAGTGGATTCTCCCCTATTAGATGATATTTACTTTTTAGAACATCATTTAGTTGCCGCTGCAGATCAATCTGGTGCACACGTTTTAAACGTAAGTAAAAAAAAATTCCAGCCTTATGGCGTTACTGTATTAATTTTGCTATCAGAAAGCCACCTTTCTATTCACACTTATCCAGAAAAAAACTTTGCAGCAATTGATTGTTATACATGCGGTACAACCGTTGAACCGCAAATAGCGATTGATTATATCGTAAATATATTAAAACCAGAACGGATGCATACAAAAAAATTAATTCGTGGTATAGGAGAAATTGTTACTACTGATTAATTAACACTCTTACTCATCCGTACAAAAGGAGGATTGTATAATACCATCAGTGGCACGAGCACTCCACTGATGGTACAGACATATACATAATTTTTTCACCTTAATTGATGATTTATTTTTTTTATTTTTCGCTTCCAATATAGGGTCATTATGAACCAAATCATGAAGTAAATAACAATAAAGATTCCTATACAAACAAGAATCGGACTGAAACGATTCGGAACCCACCCAATCAAAATTGCTGTAGGCAAAAATGTTCCTAGCAAAACGATAAAGTGAATACTTGTCTGTTTTAATATACTCCATTCTTCCTTTTCAAAAATAAATGAAGCAAAAGAGAAGATAAGTCCTATCATATTTGCTGTTACTAAATATGCGATTAATGTTTTTGTTTCCACTGTCTCCATTCCATTTACATAACCAATCCATAAAAACAATAGACTATATACCATCGCCATCCCTAAACCAAAAGCGATTTTATTTATAACCCTATCAAACATCTTTTAACCCCCTCCTATATTTAAAGCTTCTTTAATGAGCGGTACATATTTCCTTGAAACATATTCTTTCATTCCATTAGAAAAATGGGCACACATACTGCCACTAAAAGACATTTCAAAGCTTTTGACATGCCCTAAATTTGCAAGTATTGACTTAGAAAATCTAGCAAAACGCTTTGCAGCTAACTGTTCTTCTAATTCATATAGGCGAGCCTTCACCTCAAGACTCCCTTTCTTCGTTTGCGCAATAACTTTTCTCTCTTTTGTATAGAACCAATAAATATCATTTAAATTCAATAAATAATACTGCTGATTTAACACACCAACAATTTGGTTTACAGTTCCCCCTTCTATTATTTTTAAAAGTTGCTGAATTTCATCTGTTATTTCTTTTGTTTTTATAATAATTTCTACTTCGTCTTGTGATGGGTCCAATTCGATGCGAACTTTCATCTACTTCCCACCCCCTTTACAACTTCATTTTTACATAAACTTGGAAATAATAAATAAAATTATGCGTAAGTGGTTCTCTTTTCGCCATAACAGTATCTTTACGAAACATAAAAAAACCTTGCATACGCAAGGTTCATTCAGTCGCTAACATCTTCCTATATAATTCTACAAATTCACTCGCTAATTCCTTCACCGTAATCGCGTTCATTAAATGATCTTGCGCGTGCACCATTAGAAGAGTAACTTCGGTCTTTTCACCACCAGCTTCTTTCTGTATGAGCTCCGTTTGTATACGGTGCGCCTCTTTTAATTCCTCTAACGCTTCTTGTAATTTCGCTTCTGCTTCTGTAAACTCTCCACGCTTTGCACAATCAATTGCTTCCATTGAACAACTTCTCGCATTTCCCCCATGCAAAATTAAATGAAAAGCTTTCGTCTCTATCGTATCCATTTTAGTTCTTTACTCCCCCTTTTCTTCCGCTACCTTTTGTTTATCCCATATTTTTAAGAACGGTAAATAAATGAAGAATGCAAGCGCAAAGTTAACAAGTTGTAAAACAACGCCTGAAATTTTCCCGCCCGATCCTAAATATCCACTAAATAGAATTGGTGTCGTCCAAGGTACAGCAGCTCCACTCGGCCGAGCTACCCATCCCCATTCCATTGCAAAGTAAGAAACAATTGTTAACACAACTGGAACCAATATAAATGGAATTAATAAAATTGGGTTCATTACAATCGGCATACCAAAAGTTACCATCTCATTAATATTAAATATGCCAGGCGCAATTGACAATCTCCCTAAACTTTTTAATTGCTGACTTCGCGCAAATAGTAACATTCCTACAACTAAAGCAAGTGTTGCACCGGAACCGCCCATATAAATCCATAAATCAAAAAACTGTGCGGTAATCGTATTTGGTACATCTTGCCCTGCTTGAAAAGCAACTCGATTTTGATCCATTAACGACAACCAAACGGGGCTCATTACACCACCAACAATAGTAGCACCATGAATTCCACACGACCAAAGAACATGAACGAGAATAACTGCTATTATTGCGCCCCAAAGACTAGCACCAAGTACACTAAGTGGTTCCTGTAAAATTTGCCCTACAATATTATGGATACTGCCAAAAGAAGTATTTTCTATAATTAAGCGTAAAATCCAAATAACCGTTACAACAATAAATCCTGGAACAAGTGCCGCAAATGAACGCGTCACAGCTGGTGGAACTGTCTCTGGCATCTTTATAATTATCTTTTTTTGTACAATAAACCGATAAAGTTCAGTAGATATAAGTGCAATAATCATTGCTACAAACAACCCTTGGCTTCCCATTAATGCTGCTGGGATAGCACCTTCTACAAGTACACTCTCTTTTGTACTTGGTATAATATATGCGACTTGAAATGGCGTCGCAAGTAAAAACGTCACAAGCGACAATGCCCCAGATGCTAAAGCATCCACTTTATAATACTCCCCAAGCCTGTAAGCGATTCCAAAAACAGCTATTAAAGCCATTATATTAAAAGTTGCACTAACTGGATACCCCAAAGCCCTCTGCCAATTCTCCCCAAACAAACCTACCATAAAATCATTGTATCCTGGTATTGGTAAAGCACTAATAATAAGAAAAAATGATCCAATAATTAAGAAAGGCATCGTCAAAATAATTCCATCACGAATCGCTTGCAAATGCCTCTGCTCTGCAACCTTCCCTGCTATCGGCATCACATACTTTTCTAAAAACCGTATCATCTATCCCACTCTCCTCATGGTTTCATTGACAAAGCTGCTTGTAAGATAGCTTCTCCATTACAAAGCCCGTAATGGACAGATTGAATGACATCAACGGGTATCCCTTTCTCCTTACATAATTCTTTCATTTTCGGTAATAAATAACGTACTTGCGGTCCAAGTAGCAGTACATCCGCTTCATCAATGTGGCTATTTACTTCAGAACCTGATACTGCCCAAATCTTCACCTCTATCCCTCTTGCCTCTGCTGCTTTCTCCATTTTGGTAACAATCAAACTGGAAGACATTCCCGCTGCACAGCAAAGCAAAATATTCATCCCGCTTCCCTCCCCCTTGTTCTTAACCTAAGTTATAGTGCACCCCTTGCCACCACTAGGTTACAAATATATATGTCTAGATTTCCTGCTGTATGCCGAGCTTAAAAACAAAAATTTCTCGGTTTTCACGCTATTCCATCTATCAGTATTCTTCTAGTAAAGAAGGCTCTAACTCGCTATAATGATTCATTATGATTTTTTATAATTGATAGGAGGATATATTTATGAAGGCATATCGCTTTCCACTTATTTTATTATCTTCTATCCTAATTGGTGGTTTCATTGGTTATTTCATGGGTGCCGATGCAGTTGCTTTAAAGCCGCTTGGTGACATTTTCTTAAACTTAATGTTTACGATTGTTGTACCGTTAGTGTTCTTTAGCATTGCATCATCTATTGCTAATATGGATGGATTAAAACGTTTCGGTAAAATTATGTCTAGTATGGCTGGGACTTTCTTATTTACAAGTATTTTAGCTGCTATTTTTATGATTATTGTCGTGAAAGTATTCCCGCCAGCACAAGGTGTTGTATTAGAACTAACACAACCTGACAAGGCTGACAAAGCTGTTAGTGTTGCTGATCAAATTGTTGGTATTCTAACAGTATCTGACTTCTCAAAGTTACTATCTCGTGAAAATATGTTAGCACTTATTTTCTTCTCTATCTTAATGGGGATTGCAACTTCAGCAGTTGGTGAAAAAGGAAAACCATTCGCTACATTCCTACAAGCTGGTGCAGAAATTTCAATGAAAGTTGTATCTTTCATTATGTACTACGCTCCAATCGGACTTGCTGCTTACTTCGCAGCATTAGTTGGTGAATTCGGACCACAACTTCTTGGAACTTACTTCCGAGCAGCAATGGTATACTATCCAGCGTCTCTAACTTACTTCTTTGTATTCTTCACGTTCTATGCATACCTTGCAGGTCGCAAACAAGGTGTTCAAATCTTTTGGAAGAACATGGTCTCTCCTACAGTTACATCACTTGCAACTTGTAGTAGTGCTGCTAGTATTCCAGCGAACTTAGAAGTAACGAAGAAAATGGGTATCTCTTCTGACGTTCGTGAAACAGTTGTCCTTCTTGGATCTACACTTCATAAAGACGGCTCTGTTTTAGGCGGCGTATTAAAAATTGCTTTCTTATTCGGTATTTTCAACATGGAATTCGAAGGACCAAAAACATTGGCAATCGCACTTGTTGTTTCTCTATTAGTAGGAACAGTAATGGGCGCTATTCCAGGCGGCGGTATGATTGGTGAAATGTTAATCGTTTCTCTATACGGCTTCCCGCCAGAAGCATTACCAATTATCGCAGCAATTAGTACAATCATTGATCCTCCTGCAACGATGTTAAACGTAACAGCAGATAACGCTTGTGCCGTAATGACAGCTCGCCTTGTAGAAGGTAAAAACTGGATCAAAAACAAATTTGCTTAATAAATAGAAAGAGGATGCTCATTTTGGAGCATCCTCTTTTTGTCGTTATTTGTTAATAAGTCGATATCCTTTGTCGACACGTCGGTATATCGAAAAAATCGTTGATATATTTGAAGTTATAATAGATATATCCGAAAAATCGTTGATATCTCCTCTTGCCACAAATTTGTTAAAATCTTCACAAATATTCCACATCCATTATCCTTACTCCGTACTATAATCATGTATGGAAAAGGAGATGGACATAATGACTCAAAGCGCACCAGAATTTAAAGTTTTGCAAAGCATTGCATTCCTTGCTGTCGTTTTGCAAAGTTCCTTATTATATACAATGAATCAAGGAAATGTCTTACTTGAGCAATCCCTTATTATGGGTATGCTATTCAACCTTGCAAAATTTTCAGCACCTGCATTCATATTTATCGTTGGCTTTCATTTAATTCGGCAATATACGAAGCAACTAGCCTACACAGAATATATTTATGAAAAAGCCGCACATTTACTCATTCCTTATTTCTTCTGGTCTATTCTTTACTTATTAACAACAAACGATATGATTACACTACAAAGCGGAATAAAAAGTGTATTACTCGGAACAGCCGCACCCCATCTTTGGTACGTAATTATGATGTTCCAAATTCACCTATTGTTCCCTTTGCTGTGCACACTATTTTATTGGTTTCAAAGACGAACAGAAAATAAAAAAGACATATATAAATATATGACCATCTTTGCTTGTCTATATTTCCTATTAATGTGGTATTCTTCGCACTACATTTTTAATGGAGAGAAATTGACTAGCTCAACCATTTTACATTATACAGATCGTTCCTTCTTCTTCTACTCATTCTATTTCGTCATGGGAGGAATCGCTGCTGTCGCATTAAAAACGTGGCGTTTATTTGTCATGAAACATATCCCGCTTATCACAATATTATTTTTCATCTTATTTTTATTCATCAATTATGAGTTATTTAGTTTTTACGGAGCAAACTCTATTCATTTAACCGTTTCGACTTATTTAAAACCGTCTATGTTTTTATATATCGTATGCGAAATTATCATACTTTACGTGTTATCTATTACAATCGTACAGCGACGCGGTTTCTTATATAAAGCTTTACGATTTATCGGGAATTACACATATGGTGCTTATTTAGCTCACTTTTTCTTCCTGCAACTATGTACAAAATTTCTTTCTTTATTCACACTGCAAGAAAACACAGTATTATATAGCCTATTATTATTTACAATCACGGCCACAATCTCGATTTCAGCAATGGTCATTTGCAGTACACTACCACTTCATACGTGGATTACAGGACCTTCTCCTACAACAAATATAAAATGGGCGAAGATCGTACTTCGGAAACATCACAAAAAAGTATGCAAACCATATCTTTGATATAATAGAATTCCATACAAGAAAAGAAAGTAGGATACACCTGTGATTAATCAAATTGGACAAATTATGTTATATGTAAATAATCAAGATGAAGCCGTACAATTTTGGACTGAGACAGTAGGATTCCAAATTATTGCGGAAGAAAATAACGGACAAGGGTTTCGCTGGATTGAAATTGCGCCAGCAAAAGAAGCAGGAACAAGCATCGTCCTTCACGATAAAGCGTTAATTGCGAAGATGCAACCTGAATTAAACTTAGGTACTCCTTCACTTATGTTCTTCGCTAATAACTTGGATCAACTGTATAAAGATCTTTCTGAGAAAGGTGTTACAGTTGGACAAGTTGTAGATTTACCTACTGGTAGAGCATTTAACTTTGCTGATCATGAAAACAATTACTTTGCGGTAATGGAACGCAAATAAAAAAGAAGCTATCCGAAAAAAAAACGGATAGCTTCTTTCAATTTAAGAAACTTGTTCTGCATTCGTTTCTCTATGCTGTATATGACTCGTAATCCAAGCAATTCCGCCAGCAACAACGAGGTAACATAACAATATTAAAATTTGCATTTGTAATTGCGACCAGTCTCCTAAAGAGATAACATCTTGTAATCCTCTAAGAGAATGAGACATTGGAAGAAACTGTCCGATTTTGCTAAGAACAGCTATATTTAATTCTCCCGGGAAGGTACCTCCACTCGTCGCTAATTGCAGGACAAGAAGCGTTACTGCTAAGAACTTTCCAACAAGACCAAATACCGTTACTAGCATAAGAATAAATGTCATGAACGTAAAGGAAATAACAATACTTGATAAAACAAAGAGCGGCACACTTGCAACTTCTAATTTCATAACTCCTAGCACAACCACATCCACTAGTAATGCTTGAATAAGTCCAATTAAATATACCAATCCTAGTTTATTAATAAAGTGTACCGTTCCGCTTACTTTCATATTTTGTCTACGACCAAGCGGTAAAATATTCGATGCCATAATTCCACCAACATAAAATGCAAGAGATAAGAAATATGGCGCAATACCTGAACCGTAGTTAGGTACGTCAGAAACTGTTGACTTCACTAATTGAACTGGCTCTGAGAACATCGTATTGCGTGCATCATCATTGCGAACATCCGCTATCTTCTCTGCGCCCTCTCCCAATTTCGTAGAAAGTTCTTTCGCACCATCGTCAAGTTTAACAAGTCCGTTCGTTAACTTCCCAGCACCATGATTCAGCTCTATTCCGCCACTCGCAAGGTGATTTACACCTTCTTGTAATGATGTAAATCCATTTCCCCATTTCGTAAATCCATCAGCTACATTCGAAGCACCATCTGCTATCTTTTTCGTTCCAGCAGTAGCTTCATTTAACTTAACTCCGAATGTATTCATACCTTCTTCAATCTTATGCTGACCATTCGCAAGCTTCTTCGCACCTTGTGTCAATTGTTGTTGGCCACCATTTAAAGCGTTTGTTGCTTTAGCTAATCCATTAGAAGTAGCAACGAGTTTTTGAAAAGCAGGATCTTGCTGCACTTCCGGATGACTTTTCACGTACGCTTCTAATTGTTGTTTTACACTATTAGCTGCATCATCCGCTTTTACTTGCCCTTCAGCAAGCTTCTCACTTCCATTCACCCATTCATTTGTACCAGCACTTAATTCACTAACTCCTGATTGTAATGTTTTTTCACCTTGCGCTAATAACTCCATACCACTATGAAGTGATGTCGCTCCTTTACTCAGCTCGTTTGCTCCCCCAGTTAAAGCTGATTGGCTAGACGCAAGCTTGTCACTTCCTTCTTTCACTTTTGATGTCCCGTCACTTAAACGATGAATACCATCTGCAAGCTCATTTGCTCCATTTCTTGCATCTGTCGTTCCTTCGTGTAACTTCTCAGCACCATTACTTGCATCATTCAATCCTTGTGCTAAGTCTTGAAACTTTGAAAAGACACCTTCTGTATAAGATTTCGTAATACTATTTGAGATTTTTGTTTTCATATTTTCGACAGCTGTCGTTCCAATTTGCGCTGCTACAAAGTTTTTACCTGGATTTACTTTGTACTGAAGCTGCGCTGGCTCTGGTTTCTCATCCATCAGCGTACTTACCTTTTTAGAGAAATCCTCTGGAATCGTAACAACCATATAATACTTATCTTCTTTTAGCCCTTCATCAGCATTTTTTTCTGATACGAAATGAAAAGCTAGTTCCTTATTCTCTTTTAAATTTTTTACAAAATCGTCTCCTGCATGAATTGTTTTATCATCCATCGCAGCACCCTTATCTAAATTTACAATCGCAACAGGTAATTTATCTAATCGTCCGTATGGATCCCAATATCCAGCTAAGAAGAATCCTGAATAAATTAAAGGAACGATTAATAAAAAAATTAAAGCGATACGTCCATGTTTATGGTGCCACATCGCTTTCCAATCTTTAAATATAAGTTGAATTCCCTTCATGAAACATACTCCTTCTCCTAATTTAACACCATTAGAATGGTTTAACAGATTTACTATACACGTCCATTTTCATACTGTATAATACATCTTTAATTATCAATTCATTCCTTTTGGTCTATAGAAAGGAGAGTCAAAATGGAACTTCTTCAACTAAAATACTTTCAGACAGTCGCACGATTAGAGCATATGACAAAAGCTGCTGAAGAATTGCATATTGCGCAACCTTCGCTCAGCAAAACAATTGCTAGATTAGAAAAGGACTTAGGCGTCCCGTTATTTGATCGCCAAGGTCGACAGATTACGTTAAACTCTTTTGGGAAAGTATTTTTAAAACGAGTAGAGCGTATTTTTCATGAATTAAGTGAAGGCGAAAGAGAAATTAAAGATTTAGCTGAATTACAACAAAGCTCTATTACACTGGCAGTTTCTATTCCGAGAATATTACCAGAACTACTCGGTTCTTTTTTACTAGAACATCCTAACGTTCGATTCCAGCAATTTCTCGCATCTACTCCTTCTATGAAACGCCAACTAGATAATATAGAAATCGACTTTTGCATTTCTTCTGTGCCAATTGAAGGCGAGGAAATTATTTGGGAACCACTTATTACAGAAGAAATTTTCTTAGTCGTCCCTTCAGGTCATCGTTTATCAGGCCGCGAAAGTATCCATCTGCATGAAGTAAAAGACGAACCATTTATTAGTATGAACACTGGTTACGGTTTTCGGCACTTAACGGATGAATTTTGTAAAGAAGCTGGTTTCACGCCCCATATCGCTTTTGAAGTAGATGAACCAACCGTGATTAGCGAACTTATTAAGCAAGGTCTCGGCATCGCCTTTGTCCCAAGTTTAACTTTATTAAAAAACTCTACTTTAGCATTAAATAAGTTACGTATTATTGAACCAAATTGTAAGCGAACCATCGGCTTAAGTTGGTCGAAGAAACGCTACTTATCGAAAACTGCTCAGCAATTTCGTAAATTTGTGATTGAATACTTCTCCAATATTAGGACGTAAATTATGTCAATAAATAAAAGGTGCCATTCCCATAGGATGGCACCTTCTATTTATTACTCTTCTCTAATTCCATTTCAGCTAAAAGTGGTAGTACGTTATCAAAAATATGCGTATTATTATTTTCGCCTGTTACATATCCACCGTAATATCTACTAAATACGTTGTCATTTCGGAATGTGGCCATATGATCATACAATTCCTTCGCAAACTTTGTATCACCTGTTTGTAGTACGTACAAAATCGTTAATCCGTAAGCGGCTGGCGATTCATACTTCACAGTTTGTTTTCCCGTTTCTAAATTGTAACGACCGTATAGCTTTCCATCCTCCTGGAATTTTTTCTTTATAAATGCCAAGTAAGCATCTGATGAAAGACCACCTAAACTACGATGATATGCAACGTATGATTGGTCAATAAGATTCACTTCTTTATCGTACGTAAAAGTACCATCTTCTTTATACTCTTTCGGGAATGCCCAGCCATGCCTTGGGTAATCCGCTAAAAATTGAACCACGTCCTGATATTGCTGATCAGAAACTTTCCCGTACTTTTTCATATACGAGAATGCGTGCGGATTTATGTATGATGTAGTTGCAAAATTATTTTGTTTCCCTGCATCTACATCATAATAATCAACGTAATAATTATCTTTCTTATTATAACGAATTACAGCGTCACTCAATTGATCTGCCAAGTTTTTATAACGCTCTTCCTTGTACATTTCATAAGCGCGATATAATTGTTCTATAATACGAAGATCATCTATAAGTGCATTTGTAGCTGACTGCATTTCTCCCTTTTCAGAGATTTTCCATAAAACAATTTGGTCCTTATGTACAAAGTTATTTTGAATAACCTTAACTTGTTCATCGAATAACGCTTGATCGTCTTTATCCAATGTATATTGTAGCCACAGTCCTGCCGATTCTGATAAAGCTTCACGGCCCTTCGCTTCACCCGTACCTGCCTTTGTATCCCCTAAACGATAAGTAGCAAGCGTCCCATTTTCATTTACCATATGTCTTAAGATAAAATGTTCCGTACGGTTTCCTTGCAAAGCTGACCAAAATACAATTCCACCTAAAGCGATTAAGAGAATAACTCCAATCCCTATATATACACGTTTCCGCAATCTTTTCACCTCCCTAATAAGGCTAGCCTTAATTTTACCAGAACATACGTAAAATTAAAAAAGACAATCTATTAGATTGTCTCCCGTACCTCTATCCCTCACAAGCCTCTTTAGAAGGTCTATATAGCGATTCCACGAGTCGATCATACTCACGACGCGTAATCTCTTTATTATACAGCTTCAATAATAAATCTCTATGCTCTTTTGAAAATGCCATCTTTTTAATGACTTCAGGATACATAAAACATCCTCTCCATTTCACATAAACTTCTTCATCCTGAAAACAGAACTTATGTTCGCATAAAAGATTATAAAATATTCTTTACTAAAAAACAAACAAAATATTATTAAATATTAACTTCTTTCTGTTTAGAATATTCAAACATTATATTACCATATCCACTTTTTAAATACATATATATTTTTGGTAGTTTTTTTGAATAAATCTTCCAATTCAATCAGAAAATAATGGCAAAAAGAAGAGGAGTTTACATATGGATACGGTAACATTAGCAAGAGCATTTTTTGGTTCTTCACTAGCATTCCACATTATCTTTGCAACACTTGGTGTCGGGCTTTCATTGATGATTTTTATAAGTGAAATACTCTTTCACTGGAAGAAAGATTCCGACTACGCCATTATGGCGAAAAGATGGACAAAAGCATTTGCCATCCTTCTTGGTGTAGCAATTCCCACTGGAACAATTGTTGGTGTGCAAATCTCACTTCTTTGGCCTGGTTTTGCCAAAATTGTTGGGCAGGTTATTTCTGTTCCTTTTCAAATTGAGATTTTCGCCTTCTTTTTAGAGGCTTTGTTCATGTCCATTTATGTATATGCAGCTGACAAACTACCTCCATTCATGAGATTAATCTCGCTATTCTTCGTCATGATTGGTGCCACGGCATCCGCCGTGCTTATTACATCAGCAAATACATGGATGAATACACCCGCGGGCTTTTCAATGGGACCAGATGGATCTGTTTTTAACGTTGATCCGTGGAAAGCTTTCTTTAATCCTAGTTTTGGCACAAGCGCATTTCATGTTGTTATTACTGCCTATGCAACTGGAGCTGCCGTCATTGCCTCTATCGCTGGATTTAAATTATTAAAGAAGAATTTAAGTAAACGCGAAATTGCTTATCATAAAAAGGGGCTTCTGTTAGGACTCGTCGTGACATTTATTACAGGCGCTACGATGTGGCTTTCGGGACACGAATCGGCAATTGCCTTACATAAGCATTCCCCTGAAAAACTTGCATCTGCTGAAGCTTTATTTGAAACGACATCGCATGCACCGTTATCAATTGGCGGAGTTGTAGATCCTAACACACTTGAACTAAACTATGCACTAGAAATTCCGAACATGCTCAGCCTACTAGTGGGACTAGACCCTAGCACTGTCGTAAAAGGTCTAAAAGAATTCCCACAAGAAACATGGCCACCATTTTACACACATACACTATTTAACTTAATGGTCGGCACCGCTGCCTTTACCTTTGCAGTTGCAGCAATCGCCCTCTTATATTGGTACTTTGTTTACCGAAAAAAAGGAGCAGAATTACCGAAGTGGCTTCTTTGGGGAGCTGCCGCATGTGGACCGGTTATGTTGCTCGGTATTGAATTCGGGTGGATTTTCAGCTGTAGCGGTCGTCAACCGTGGACCATTTATGGTATGCAACGTACAGTTGACGCTTCTACACGCGCCGATTTCGTCGGTCCTTTATTTATTCTATTCATCATTTTATATATTGGACTCGGTATTTTAACAGTTTTTGTGCTACGGACATTCTTTAAGAAACATCCGCTTACAAATGATTTACATCACGAAGGAGGCGATTCTCGTGCATGAGGAAAGTATTGCAATCATCATCTTATGGGCTCTTATTTTCGTATACAGTATATTAGGGTCCATCGATTTTGGAGCAGGTTTTTGGGGCATGGTATACGCAAAACATCCAACGCTCGCTGCCAAACTTGCCAATCGATACTTATCACCCACTTGGGAAGTAACAAATACGTTTCTCGTCTTTGTCGTTGTCGCATTTCTTGGCTTCTTTCCTAAAGCAGCCTTTACCCTTGCGACAGTAATGTTCGTACCCGTTATGTTAATTTTAGTACTCGTGGCAATTCGCAGTACATTTATGGTATTTGCTTATTCTCTGCCGAAGTACCAACACCTTCTTCGTATTATTTCAGGTATTACAGGGCTCTTAATTCCAGCTCTATTAATTACTGTTTTACCCGTTACAGAAGGTGCCTATATTACAATGTCTGAAGGAAAAGAAGTACTCCTTTACGGAAAACTTCTTTCTAGTCCTGTTATTTATTGTTATATGCTCTTCGGACTAACCTCGGAACTATTTCTATCCTCTCTCTTTCTTGCTGATTTTGCGAGAGAACAAGGTTCAGAAGATGCATATAAAATTTATAGAAGAAACGCTATCATCCTTGGCCCTGCAACACTCGTTACGGCGATTATCGCACTCGTTGTAATGGATCCGGAAACACACTGGCTTATGCAAGGGTTAATAAAGCAATTCCCATGGTTTACAGTTTCTATCGTTTTATTCGTTATCGGGTACTCTTCTCTTTGGTGGACAAACAAGAAGTACGATACACTAGGATACCCTCGCATTGCTGTCTTAGCAGTCGTCGCTCAATATGCATTTGCAAGTTACGCTTACGGTGTCGCGCATTTACCATATATTATTTATCCTGATGTAACTGTATTTACAAGCTTTACAACGACAGAAACATTCTATGCATTGCTTATTCTATACGCAATTGGAATTGCAATTTTGTTACCAGGATTTATTTTCTTCTGGAATTTATTCTTGAAGGATCGAACTTTTTTGAAGGAAAAATAATGGAGAGTCTGTTCCAAAAGATATTTTGGGATGGACTCCTTTTGTCATGTTTTTTCGGTAAATCGATATATTTTAAAAATCGCTGATATATTTTGAGTTGCGCCGATATATCTCAATAATCGCTGATATATTTTGAGTTGCGCCGATATATCTCAATAATCACCCATATAAATTTCATTTACTATCTTACTGCCCAACTAATTTATAGACTCCTCTCACAATAGTTATTTCACTAGTAGTGACACTTGTCCTTTAGCTTGAAAAACACATATTCACTTCATTCCATTATATGCCTAGTTCTTCTTATTTTTTGCTGAATATACTATCAATACAGACCTTGAGACAAGCTACATTGGTTTAAGGAAAAGTAGAAAGGTAGGTAAAATATGAGCATTGAAATATGGATTACTATTATTGTATTCTTCTTAACAATGATTGTTGTCTTTTGGCGACCTCGTGGTTTAAATGAGGCGTGGCCGGCAGCAATTGGTGCTGGCATTATCCTGATTACTGGACTTGTATCAAAACCAGACGTCATGGACATTATCAGTAAAATTGGCGGAGCCTCCATAACAATATTAGCGACCATCGTTATGGCGGTTATATTAGAAAGCTTCGGCTTCTTCCACTGGTCCGCAGCGAAACTTGCAAATTTAGCAAAAGGCTCCGGTCGCCGTTTATACTGGTATATTCAATTATTATGTTTTCTTATGACTCTTTTATTTAATAACGACGGTAGTATTTTAATTACAACTCCAATTTTAATTCTTCTCCTAAAAAATCTTCAATTAAAACCTCATCAACAAATCCCTTATTTATTAAGCGGTGCTTTAATCGCTACTGCATCTAGTGCACCAATTGGTGTAAGTAATATCGTAAACTTAATCGCATTAAATATCGTAAATATGACTCTTTATATGCATACTGCTATGATGTTTGTACCTGCAACATTAGGACTATTGTTTATGTCATGGCTTATGTACACAGTTTTAAAGAAAAAACTACCAGAAAGATTACCTGTTTCTTCATATGATATCGAAGAAATGTTCTTCACAAAAAACTTCCATCCATTAAAAGGAAAAAATTCTGTTGATACGAAACAAAAACGGACAAGATTTATGTTGAAAGTATTAGGCTTCGTCTTCCTTATGCGCTGTCTTCTATTCGTCGCATCCTTCTTATCTATCCCAATTGAAATTGTTGCCGTACTCGGCTCACTCGTTCTTCTCATCTGGAGATGGTACTACTTACGAACAAATCCTGTCGACATTTTGAAAAAGACACCGTGGCACATTTTAATTTTCGCCTTCTCTATGTACGTCATTATTTACGGACTTCACAACGCAGGATTAACAACAGCACTTGTAAATTGGCTCGAACCAGTTGTAAGTCAGCATCTACTCTATGCTAGCTTTGCAATGGGCGGACTTGTTTCCCTCCTCTCTAACATCTTCAATAATCACCCTGCACTTATGATTGGTACCATTACGTTAACAGAAATGGGACTAGACCCAGTCACATTAAAAACTATCTACCTCGCAAATATTATTGGTAGTGACATCGGTTCACTATTATTACCAATCGGTACGCTAGCTTCCCTCATTTGGATGTATATACTGAAACAAAACAAAATTAAAGTAAAATGGAAAGACTATTTAAGTGTATCCCTTATCGTTATTCCTCTCACAACAGTCGTCACATTATTCCTCTTATACTACTGGGTACACCTCTTTTTCGCCTTATAAACGACAGAAGCCCCTTTTGCTACCGTCTTAGCAAAGGGGGCTTCTTCTATATTTAAGTTAGGTACTACAGTGTGATCAATCAAGTAAAGAGGTGTAACGTGTTATTGGTATAAATGACTACCAGTGTCTTTAAATTCTTTCGCTTTCTCTTTCATCCCTTTTTCAATTGCTTCTGTCGTTTCTAAATCATTTTCTTTCGCGTATTCACGAATATCATGTGAGATTCTCATACTACAAAACTTCGGTCCACACATGGAACAGAAATGAGCCGTTTTCGCGCCTTCTGCTGGCAATGTTTCATCATGGTACTCCATCGCGCGCTCAGGATCTAAAGATAAATTAAATTGATCGCGCCAACGGAACTCGAAGCGTGCTTTTGAAAGTGCATCATCACGCTGATGAGCCGTTTTGTGCCCTTTCGCAAGATCAGCCGCATGCGCAGCGATTTTGTACGTAATAACCCCCGTGCGAACATCATCTTTATTCGGTAAGCCTAAATGTTCTTTCGGCGTTACATAACAAAGCATCGCCGTTCCAAACCAACCAATCATCGCAGCTCCAATTGCCGATGTAATATGGTCATAACCTGGTGCAATATCTGTCGTTAACGGCCCAAGTGTATAGAACGGCGCGCCCTGACAAATATCAAGCTCTTTCTCCATATTCTCTTTAATTAAATGCATCGGTACATGTCCAGGCCCTTCAATCATCACTTGCACATCATGTTTCCAAGCAATTTTCGTTAATTCACCAAGTGTTTCAAGCTCAGAGAATTGTGCCTCGTCATTTGCATCTGCAATCGAACCTGGACGTAATCCATCTCCGAGAGAGAACGAAACATCATACCGCTTCATAATTTCACAAATCTCTTCAAAATGAGTGTATAGGAAGTTTTCTTTATGGTGGAATAAACACCACTGCGCCATAATTGAACCACCGCGGGAAACAATACCTGTCGTACGTTTTGCCGTAATTGGAATGTAACGAAGTAATACTCCGGCATGAATCGTAAAGTAATCCACGCCTTGCTCCGCTTGCTCAATTAACGTATCACGATACACTTCCCACGTTAAATCTTCTGCAATTCCGTTTACTTTTTCCAGCGCTTGATAGATTGGTACAGTTCCAACTGGTACAGGCGCGTTACGAATAATCCACTCACGCGTCGTATGAATATTTTTACCTGTAGATAAATCCATAATCGTATCTGCACCCCAGCGCGTTGCCCACGTCATCTTCTCTACTTCTTCTGCAATAGAAGAAGATACAGCAGAGTTTCCGATATTTGCATTGACCTTCACGTGGAAATTACGTCCAATAATCATCGGTTCTGCTTCCGGATGATTAATATTCGCTGGTAAAATGGCACGACCTTCTGCAATTTCCTTACGAACAAACTCAGGCTCTACGCCTTCACGAATCGCAACATATTCCATCTCAGACGTAATAATGCCATTACGCGCATAATGCATTTGCGTAACATTTGCACCTTGCTTCGCTCTAAGCGGCTGGCGATCCATTTGCGGGAAAATAGGTGTATGTTTCGAAGCCACTTTCACACCGTCATCCTCTGGTTTCACCTCGCGCCCTCCATATGCCTCTACATCCCCGCGCTCTAGAATCCAAGAGTGGCGCGGCGTTGGAATCCCCTTTTCCAGCTCTACTTTATACGCCGGATCCGTATAAGGACCGCTCGTATCATACACACGGATTGGCGGATTTGAGACGCCGTTCGTTTCGCTTTGTTCAATCTCACGCATCGGCACTTTCATACCTGCGCGTGGTCCATCTACATATACTTTCTTACTCCCTGGTAAACTCGATTTCAATTCAATTTGCTCAGCTGAAACAGATTGTTTCATAACCTTTGTTGCCTCCCCTGTTCGTGACAAGGACGAGATATGGCCAGCGTATGCCAAAATAAAAAGAGCCAGGTCCATAAAAAAATAAGGACCTGGCTCATAAAAGACATCATTATGTAAAGCCGTTAACTTCCCTACGCTGGTACGAGCCAGATCAGGTCCAAAGGGTTAAGAAGATCACGCGCTTCTCTCTCAGCCTACGCATACGTTAGGCACCCCTAGTTTATCACTGATTTAATTTTCAATACTTTCCCATCATACACGATAATCTGAAAAATGCAAAGTTTATTTCTTTTGTTACTTATGGAATCATCCACGTTAAATAATATGCCTGTACATACGTCATAATACCAACAATAATTACAAAGAATAAACTATGCTTCACTGTGAAGCGGAATAAATCTGATTCTTTTCCAGCAAGTCCAACTGCCGCACAAGCAATTGCAATTGATTGCGGAGAAATCATTTTTCCTGTTACACCACCCGTTGTATTTGCTGCAACGAGAAGTACTTCAGATACACCAACTTGTTGTGCTGTAATTGCTTGTAGATTTGAGAATAATGCATTCGCTGACGTATCGGAACCTGTTAAGAATACGCCAATCCAGCCTAGGAATGGTGAGAAGAACGGGAATAGTCCGCCAGTTCCTGCTAGTGCTAATGCTAGTGTAGAAGATAGACCAGAATAGTTTGCGATAAATGCAAATCCTAATACGAATCCGATAGATAGAATTGGCATTTTCAATTCGCTTAACGTTTCTTTAAATGTTACTACTGCATCTTTTACACTCATTTTCAAAATAAACATGGAAATGAGACAAGCAATTAAAATCGCTGTTCCAGTTGCTGATAATACATCGAACTTCAAGATTGCCTCGTAAGGCGTCGCTTTATTTACAATAGGCTCTGCCTTCATTACCAAATTATGCAAGCCTGTAATTTCAAACTTAAATACAAGGCTTTCTAACACGCCTCTTGGAGCAAATAATGCTTTAAAGAAACTTTGACTCCAAATGACTACCATAACCGTTAATACGATAAATGGAGACCATGCCTTTACAACTTTTCCTAACGTTAATTTCGGCATCGATGCCGCCGTTGTTGTTGCAGCTACTTCACTATTTGCTTGCCCGGATTGATAGATTTCTTTCGGTTGCCATACTTTTAAGAACAACGATAAACTAACTAAACTTACAAGTGCTGACGTAATATCCGGAAGTTCTGGTCCTAAGAATGTCGCTGTAATGAACTGCGTAATTGCAAACGAACTACCCGCTACAAGTAAAGCAGGCCAAGTCTGTCTTACCCCTTTCAATCCATCCATTAAAAATACGATAAAGAACGGAACAAATAATGATAGAAACGGTAATTGATGTCCAGCCATTTGTCCGATTTTATGTGGATCAATACCTGTTACTTGTCCAGCAACTGTAATCGGAATTCCCATCGCTCCGAACGCTACTGGTGCCGTATTTGCAATTAAACAAAGACCCGCTGCATATAAAGGATTTAACCCAAGGCCTGCAAGAAGTGCTGCCGTAATCGCTACTGGTGCACCAAATCCTGCTGCCCCTTCTAAAAATGCTCCGAATGAAAAACCGATTAAAATAACGAGTAAACGATGGTCATTCGTAATGGATAATACAGATGCACGAATCACATCGAATTGACCTGTTTTCACAGAAATTTTATATAAAAATACCGACATAATGATAATCCAAGCAATTGGCCATAATCCGTATAAAAAACCATATCCGGTCGCTGCCATCGCCATCGTGAACGGCATCTTATAAGCGAATAACGCCACTAAAATTGTAAGTACAACCGTAATAAATCCTGCCACATACCCCTTCATGCGGAAAACTGCTAAAGCTAAGAAAAAAAAGATAATCGGAATAAGTGCGACCGCTGCCGAAATCCAAATGTTTCCGAACGGATCATAAACTTGTGTCCATGTGTTCATTGTTCTCTCCCCCTAAAGAATCCCCTTTTAAATAGAATAACCTCATCAGTAGACTATCAGGTCATCATACCTTTAAGTCTAAAAATAAAAAAACGTTTAAGAAAACGTTTTCAATAACTTTCATTTATACTGTACCATAACAATTTCCATTAAAAAAGATTTTTTTGAAAATTTTATTATTTCATCAGAAAATCTTACAAAATCGTCACGTTCTTGTAATGTTCATCGATAGTAAGCTTGCCAAAACTATTGCATAATAATAGTATAACAACGGACATTATTTATGAGGTGATATATATGAACGGAAACAAAATATTAGCAGCTTTATCTTACTTTAGTGTATTATTTGCCCCTATCTTATTCCCTATTATTGTGTGGATTGTAGGCGATGCTGAAACAAAACCACATGCAAAACGTGCTCTATGGACACACATTATTCCAAGTATCGCTACATTCATTGGCGTAACTATTTTAGGAATTATGGGTCTTGGATCTGATCAACCAGACGTAACACTTGGAATCGGTACAATGATTGTCTTATGTATTTGCGGAATCATTAGCTTATACTACTTCATTTGGAACATCGTAAAAGGCATTAAAGTACTGAAAGCTTAATTTCTTTTTTAAACAAACGTTTGATTAATAAGAAAAAACCATCCCAAAATACCTTTTGGGATGGTTTTTTTATCTTCTGCGTTTCTTCTTTTTTCTCATCATCTTCTTGCGGCGCGTATTCACTTTATCCGCTATAATGTGAAGCGTACTTGCCACAACAATTCCCATTACGAACGTTACAATTTCAACCTCATGTTTCTTCGCAATTTCTATTAAATTCCCGTCAAGTGCGATTACATTTAATAGGAATAAAAACGGAGAAAACACAATTAACATGTATGCAATACGAATTACATCACCAAGTATAATTGTATGTGTAAAGAAGGAGCGATGCGGCATGACCTTCTTATACGGATACCAAAATATACGCAGGAATCCCCATTTATTATACGCATTACTATACGTATCTAAATCCGGCGTTAAAAATGAAGTCCCTACTAAAAAGCCAATTGCAAAAGTTAATAAAAAATCAAAATTTGTTAATCCATACGAAAAGAGCAGAAACAAAACAACCGGAAGGGATATTAAGTTTATTTTCGTATGCGTTCTTCCTGATGGCATAATGCACTTCCTCGCTTACGTTCGCCCTGTCACCATATGACAGTTCTCACCTATTGATCTAATTTCTGATCGATAAAGGATGTGTCTATATCCGAACCAAACCATTCTGCCAACTTCACTCGTGCCTTATCTTTCACATCTTCATTGACGTATAACGACGCCTGTAATAGTGCAGCCATTAACGCCCCTAAATCATCCGTATAACCAATTCCAGCAACAAAATCTGGAATCGCATCAATCGGTGCAATAAAATAAGCAAGCGCTCCAATTACAATAATTTTCACTCGTTTTGGAACATCCGGTTTCTGCAAAACGTAAAACAATAATAAACTTGCATAAATGACCGACTGCCCTGCTTGCTTTGCAACATGTTTTACTTTCTTCCAAAACGCTTCAACTGAAAATTTTTGTTCCATGTAAAAGCCTCCCTATTTTTTAAAAGAAATAAGCTACAATATGTTATCAGTAAAAGTTCATCAAAATTACACATAATCTATCAATGAACTTTCATTGTAACAAACAAACCAAAAAAGAACAAGTGTTCGTTAATTTTTGCATACTTCCCTTCATATAATAGGTTTCTAGATAACCACTTACCCATTGTCATTTCTTATTTCTCAACAAAGAAAATTTTCACTTTCACTTAACATTCTGCTCTACCTTTGTTATATTTTCTAGTTGACGGACATATAAACGAATGTTAAAGTTTTCTCTGGTAGTGACAAATCTCATACAAAAAATGTAAAATGTTATAGTGTTTCTCAGAAATGAATTTTGTTGTATAATACAGAAATGACGTTATGCTTATGAGCAACACAAGAAACCAAAAGGGTATGCATAGTTATAGTCGTATATGGGTGAATATAGAACCTCTAATTATGGCCAAGAAAACTATGTATTTTTTATTTTAGCATTTTTCGCTCCAAAATCGACCAAGCCTGATAGAGAAAGGGTGGAAATGAATGAAAGAAACCTTGAAATCACAATTTCAAAATGTGCGTTTCACTGTATTCGTAGCTTTAGCCTTATGGTTGAAGACATACCTTATTACACGCACAAGCTTTGATTTAAAACTTGAATCTTTCATGCAAGAATTCATTTTATTCCTTAGCCCATTAGCAGCATCATTACTGCTTGTTGGTCTTGCATTATTTGCAAAAGGGAAAAAACGTAACTATATAGCACTTGGAATTAATTTTGTTTTAACAATCGTTCTTGTTGGTAACGTAATGTTCTACGGATTCTATAATGACTTCGTTACTTTACCAGTACTAGGACAAACATCTAACTTCGGAAGTTTAGGTTCTAGTGTAAAAGAATTGTTTAACTACAAAATTATCCTTGCATTTGCTGATATTATCGTATTCTTCATTTTATTGAAGAAGATGAAGAATTTTGCACCGACAGAACGTGTAGCACGCCCAATGCGTTCCCTATACTTCGTGTCAACAATTGCTATTTTCTTCGCAAACTTAGGACTGGCAGAAGCTGAACGTCCAGAACTATTAACACGTTCATTCGACCGCGTTATGCTTGTTAAAAACTTAGGTTTATATGTACACCAAGTATATGATCTTGGCTTACAAGCAAAATCAAGTTCACAAAAAGCATTTGCTGACGGTAGTAAATTACAGGAAACAGAGAACTACGTAAAAACAACGCAAAGCAAACCAGATCCAAATATGTTTGGTACTGCAAAAGGGAAAAACGTAATTGTCGTATCTCTTGAGTCATTACAAACATTCTTAATTGGTGCAACAGTTAACGGACAAGAAGTTACACCATTCTTAAACCAATTTACGAAAGAAAGTTATTACTTTGATAACTTCTTCCATCAAACTGGTCAAGGAAAAACATCTGACGCTGAATTCTTAGTAGATACTTCAATGTATCCACTAGACCGTGGTGCTGTATTCTTCACACATGGTAATAACGAATATACAGCAACTCCAGAAATTTTACGTGAGCAAGGATATCACACATCGGTATTCCACGCGAACAACGCAACGTTCTGGAACCGTAACATTATGTATCCGGCACTTGGTTATGATCGTTACTACAACGAACTTGATTACAAGATTACACCAGAAACAAAATTAAATTGGGGATTAAAAGATATCGAATACTTCGATCAATCTATCGATATGTTAAAAGAAGTGAAGCAACCGTTCTATACTCGCTTCCTTACTTTAACAAACCATTACCCATTCACTTATGATGAAAGTACGAAATTAATCGATGAATACAATTCTGGTGATGGCGTATTTGACCGTTACATGGTAACTGCTCGCTATTTAGACGAAGCAATGAAACACTTTATTGAGCGTCTAAAAGCAGAAGGTATTTACGACAACTCAGTTATCGTATTCTACGGTGATCACTATGGTATTTCTGAAAACCATAACCGTGCAATGGCACAGTTCTTAGGAAAAGAAGAAATTACTGCATTTGACCATATGAACTTACAAAAAACACCGATGTTTATTCACGTTCCTGGTCAAAAAGAAGGTAAAACAATTTCAAAACCAACTGGTGAAATTGATATTAAACCAACAATTCTAAACTTACTTGGTGTAGATTCTACGAATCAAATTCAATTTGGTCATGATGTATTCTCACCAGAAAATAAAGGATTTGTTGTTCTTCGTGACGGTAGCTTCGTTACAGATAAGTACATGTACACGAACAGTACATTCTACGATCGTAATACTGGAGAAGTTGTACAATTACCAAAAGAAGAATCTCAACCACTCATTGATCGTGCCCAAAATGAATTAAACATGTCTGACAAAATCATTGAAGGTGACTTACTTCGCTTCTCTGAAAGCAACAAGACCAAAACTGGTGAAGTAAAGACAGCTATTAAAGAAGAAAAGAAGAGCGCTGAGTAATCTCAGCCTCTTTTTTTTATATTTCTCCATACAATCACTTATATTCATTAACTTTAACATTACATAACCTTTACCAAATATTCACATAGAGTTAACGAAACATCTCTATAATAAAATATGTAAACGAGGTTCTATATATTTCTTATCTCTCATCTGTAATAAGATCCCTTAAAGAAATATATGAATCGTTTTATTTCTACTTTCTTATAATTGTCTTTCAATATGTTTTGTTTCCATACACAAAACATTCAATAAGACGATGTCCCTATGAAAGATAGCTACCCTCCTTGTGCAGCATTCCATAAGAATGTTGCTTTTTTTTATTTAAAAGCAGGATTCTTATTTCTTATTTTCGAATTTGTATATACAAAATGCTATAAATCACCACTACTTCTCTACCATTTACAAATACATATACGTCATATGTAAAGAGTTACCCACATAAAAATTACTATAGGGATTTTTATGAATTAAAGTTTCACTTTACTTATGCACTTACGAAAGGATGGGACGAAAATTGGCATATGAAAGATTTGTACTTTGGAATGATGCAGTTATTGATACAATGAAACAAAAAACGTACATAGAACTTGAAGAAAGAGGCTTGCAGTTTGGGGATGGTGTCTACGAGGTTATTCGCCTATATAAAGGAAACTTTCACTTATTAGATCCGCATATCACAAGATTATATCGCTCCATGGAAGAAATAGAATTAACACTCCCTTTCTCAAAAGCAGAACTTATTACCCTACTTTATAAACTAATTGAAAATAATAATTTCCACGAAGATGGCACTATTTATTTACAAGTATCTCGTGGTGTACAAGCTCGTACCCATACATTCTCATATGACGTCCCTCCGACAATCTATGCCTATATTACAAAGAAAGAAAGACCAGCATTATGGATTGAATATGGTGTACGCGCTATATCAGAACCAGATACGCGCTGGCTACGCTGTGATATCAAATCATTAAATTTATTACCAAATATATTAGCTGCTACGAAAGCCGAGCGCAAAGGTTGTAAGGAAGCACTTTTCGTACGAAATGGTACTGTAACTGAGGGAAGCTGTTCTAACTTCTTTCTAATCAAAAACGGAACGCTTTACACACACCCAGCCAATCACCTTATTTTAAATGGCATTATTCGTCAATATGTCCTTTCTTTAGCGAAAACCCTTCGCATTCCTGTACAAGAAGAACTTTTCAGCGTTCGTGATGTTTATCAAGCCGATGAATGTTTCTTTACAGGAACGACGATTGAAATTTTGCCAATGACTCATCTTGATGGAACCGCAATCCAAGATGGTCAAGTTGGCCCTATCACTAAAATGCTACAAAGATCCTTTTCTCAAAGTTTGTTACAATCCAATATGTCATCTTCTTAAACACGAATAATTTCTATTCTTTCTACATTCAATATATGTATTTAAATGGAAATCAAGGTATAGATTTATGCCTTGATTTTTTTTGTAATCTTTTTGTCATATTCAGATTCCCGCATAAGTCTTGACAGTAATCGACATGCTCTTTAGAATTTTTAACAGTTGGTAAATATTTCTTCACTACATTACAGACAGAAAGGAATCGACAAATTATGAAAAAATACCTTGCCGGTCTTGCGGCAGTGTCTGTAGCAGGAGGAGCAGCACCTACACTTGATAGTGTTCAAGCTGCCCCAGAACAAAATACACAAAAAGCTGCTACAACTGTCCAAGCTTCTGCATCAAACAGCTCATCTTATACGGTAAACGCTAGCGTATTACATGTTCGTGCAGGATCAAGTACTTCTCACGACATCATCTCACGCGTTTATAACGGTCAATCCTTAAACGTGATTGGCCAAGAAAATGGTTGGTTCAAAATTAACATTAATGGACAAACCGGTTTTGTTAGCGGCGAATTTGTATCAAAAAATGGAGCAAGCAATTCTAATGTAAGTAATACAGGTGGAAACAATAAAGTTACTGCTGATGTATTACGTGTTCGTACAGCTCCTAACACTTCTAGTTCTGTTTCAGGACGTGTATATGAAGGACAAGCTTTAAACGTAATCGGTCAAGAAAATGGTTGGGTAAAAATCAACCATAATGGACAAGTTGGCTATGTAAGTGGCGAATTCGTATCTGGTGTTTCTTCTAATGCAGGTTCTTCAAACAACAATACGAATAATAACAACCAAGAATCTGTAAAACCAGCAAGCGGAAACTATACAGTAAATGTATCTTCCCTTCGTGTTCGTACAGGTCCTAGCACTTCTCACACAACTGTAGGTTCTGTTACAAAAGGACAAGTAGTACAAGTTGTTGGCGAAGTGCAAGATTGGTTCAAAATCAATTATGCAGGCCAAACAGCTTACGTAAGCAAAGACTACGTAACAAAAGGCGGTTCTAGCGATAACGCTACACAAGGAAACAACCAAAATAATAATCAAAACAATAATGTAACTGTTCAAACTGGTGGTACTTACGTTGTTAACGCAACATCTCTACGCGTTCGCACAGGCCCTGCTACTTACCATAGTGTAATTGGTGGCGTATTAAATGGTACGACATTAAACGTAATTGGCTCTGAAGGTAGCTGGTTTAAAGTTAACTACCAAGGAAAAACAGGCTACGTTAGTAGCGAATTTATGAAATTCGTTAAAGGTGGCACTACTACTCCTGAGCAACCAAAACAACCTGAACAACCTAATCAAGGTGCAATTGGTGACTACTACATTAATGCTTCTGCATTAAACGTACGTAGCGGCGAAGGTACAAATTATAGAATCATAGGCGCACTTCCACAGGGACAGAAGGTTCAAGTAATCTCTGAAAACTCTGGATGGAGTAAAATTAACTACAACGGCCAAACTGGTTATATCGGAACACGTTACCTTTCTAAAACACCAGTTGGAGGCGCAGTAGATAATAAGCCTAACAACAACCAAAATAACAATCAAAACAATAACAACAATAATACAGGTAATAATAGCGGCAACAGTTCTTCCATACTTGCATATGCAAAAGGAATGCAAGGCGTACCATACGTTTGGGGCGGAACTTCTGCTACTGGTGTTGACTGCAGTGGTTACATCTACCACGTATTTAAGAAATTTGGTCATAACATTAGCCGACAAAGTGTTGCGGGATATTGGGGTAGCCTACCACAAACTTCAAATCCACAACCAGGCGACTTAATTTATTTCCAAAACACTTATAAATCGGGTCCTTCCCACATGGGTATTTACCTTGGGGGCGGATCATTTATCCAAGCCGGAGATAAAGGTGTAGCAATCGCTTCATTAAGTAACTCTTATTGGAAGAGCCATTTCTTAGGATACACAAAAGCACCTTAAGTTATATTTTTTGAGCCTTCTAGATTACTAGAAGGCTCTTTTTAATATGTTTCACCTATATCCACGAACAAATAATGTATCTATTTCCCTATTTCATACACCATATTCTACAAAAACAATCCATAACGTTATCATAATGTATATATTTACATAAAAAACATAACCTATTTCATGTGTATTTATTTTATATGTGTTTTTTCAAAGAATTTTCTTTTTATTTAAACTTTTCGTTAGACGTTTGACCTCCGATGTCCATTATGATAAGTTACTTAAGATGTTATATTCGTAAACGTATAGACAACTGGTTTATACACTTTTTTTACTATGAGGAAGGAGCATACACTGCATGAATCTTTTATGGGGAATTGGCGGCGTGATTGGAGTATTAGCAATCGCTTTCTTACTATCTTCCAACCGCAAAGCTATTAATTGGCGCACGATTTTAATCGCGCTAGCATTACAAATGTCATTTTCATTTATCGTATTACGATGGGATGCCGGAAAAGCAGGTTTAAAATACGCTGCAGATGGCGTTCAAGGATTAATTAATTTTTCTTACGAGGGAATTAAGTTCGTTGCTGGGGATTTAGTCAACGCAAAAGGCCCTTGGGGATTTGTATTCTTTATTCAAGCACTACTTCCAATTGTATTTATTAGTTCATTAGTAGCAATCTTATATCATTTCGGTATTATGCAAAGATTTGTTAGTGTCGTTGGTGGCGCATTAAGCAAACTTCTTGGAACTTCTAAAGCAGAAAGTTTAAACTCAGTAACAACTGTATTTTTAGGACAAACTGAAGCTCCAATCTTAATCAAACCTTACTTAGCACGTTTAACAAATAGTGAATTCTTCACTATTATGGTAAGCGGTATGACAGCTGTTGCCGGATCAGTTCTTGTCGGCTATGCAGCAATGGGTATTCCGTTAGAACACTTATTAGCAGCAGCAATTATGGCAGCTCCATCAAGTTTATTAATTGCGAAACTAATTATGCCAGAAACAGAAAAAGTAGATAATAACGTTGAGCTTTCTACAGAACGTGAAGATGCAAACGTTATTGATGCAGCGGCACGTGGTGCATCTGAAGGTATGCAACTTGTTATTAACGTAGCAGCAATGTTAATGGCTTTCATCGCATTAATCGCTTTATTAAACGGTTTATTAGGATGGGTTGGTTCTTGGTTCGATATTAAACTTAGCCTTGATTTAATCTTCGGTTACTTACTATCACCATTTGCAATCTTAATCGGGGTTTCTCCTGGTGAAGCGATACAAGCAGCAAGCTTTATCGGTCAAAAACTTGCAATCAACGAATTCGTTGCATACGCAAACTTAGGACCGCACATGGCTGAGTTCTCTGACAAAACAAATCTAATTTTAACATTCGCAATCTGTGGATTCGCAAACTTCTCTTCTATCGCAATTCAATTAGGTGTAACAGGAACGCTAGCTCCTACTCGCCGTAAACAAATTGCACAATTAGGGATTAAAGCAGTTATCGCTGGTACACTAGCTAACTTCTTAAATGCCGCAGTTGCAGGTATGATGTTCCTATAAAATAAATCAAAGCCTCCTCTTTCTAAAGAAGGGGCTTTTTATTATGCTCCTTATTTTTTCGGTATATATTAAATACTTTATGTCGAAATATAAAAACATTATGATACAATAATTAGTAAGTCTGTTTATTTTTTCTTGCAAAAGAGGGATACTACTTGTTGTTGCTCTCTCCAAAAGAATCTAGTCATCTGGTCTATTTCTTAATAATTGCGCATACTACAAATATCCTTGCATGAATTATCTTTAAGGAGGAAAGTTTTGTGAAAGATAACTTCTATAAAGTCCTCTCTATGTGGATTTTACAAATCTTATTTTATTTTACAACTGTACATGTAACACAATATGAGCATGCTCTCATTTTTACAATTATATATGTAACTGTTAATGTACTATTTCTATTTTTGGCTGATAAAACTGCATTTGTTTTCTTCATATTAGGAACCATTATTTCGGTGTTCTACCTATTCTACCAAGCATGGCTTTACTTATGGAGTACATCAGAACAATGGGAATACATTATTACACACTTCCTAATGGCAGCAAACTTCTTCATTGTATATATATCAACTCATTTATTAAAGAAGGTTATTCATGAAAATAAAGAATTAACCGACCGTGTGAGAACGTTAGAACAGTACATTGGAGAATCAAAATTATTAACGAGACAAGAGTTCGAAAGAAGACAAGCATTATTAATCACTGCAATGAATCGTCGCAATGAAACAGGTGTTATTATTTCCTTCGACTTCACTTCCTTTAGTAAATATACGAAGGAAAGTGTTATGGATCGTGTAGCTTCATTATTAGTTGAAACGGTAAGAGCTGACTTTGACCTTGCTGCTGAATATGATAACAACACATTAGTCATTTTATTACAAAATACAAATGAAGCTGGTGCCGACATTGTAATGAACCGTCTACAGCCCAAAATGGAAAAATGGCTTGCAGTTGAGGCAATTCAAGACATTAAGATTAAACGAGAACAAATCGCTACAAAAGGACCGACAGTATTATGATGACACTCGTTATACTCCTTTTATTCCTCTTGTTTTGCGTACTTGTTTTTTGGATTAGCATCACCTTTTCAATTAAATATGTACTTATTTTTACAGCCTTTCTGTTCTCTGGCTTACTCGTTTACTATTCTTTCTTAACACTTGCGGGCTTAGTTCACCGAAATAGGAAACGAAAAGATCGTACGTTAGAACATTATCCAAGTGTCGACATTTTAATACCTGCCCACAATGAAGGCGTAGTTATTAAAGATACTTTAGAGGCGATGGCGAAGATTGAATATCCAGGCAAACTAACTGTTTATTTATTAAATGATAACTCTCAAGATGAAACACCTGAAATCGGTGACGATTTTGACAAAGCTTATGCTCACATTCGTCACATTCGTGTTCCGGCGGGTGAACCAAAAGGGAAATCGCGTGTACTAAACTATGGTCTGAGTATCTCAGATGGTGAATATTTCTGTGTTTATGATGCAGATAACCAGCCTGAACCAGATGCATTGCGAATGCTTGTAGAACACGCTGAAACAACTGAGGATGCCGTTGGAGCTGTTGGTCATGTTCGTACTGTAAATGAAAAAAGAAACTGGCTAACACGAATGATTTCGTTAGAATTTCAAATCTTCCAGCTCCTTATGCAATCCGGACGCTGGTTACTATTCCAAACGGGTTCACTGACAGGAACAAACATGCTTCTTCGTCGCTCTGCATTAGAAGAGCTTGGCGGCTATGACCCTTATGCAATTGCAGAAGATGCTGAATTAACATTACGAATTACACAAAAAGGCTATCTCTTACCAATCGTTCCAGAATCGGTTACATGGGAACAAGAACCTGAGCATTTAAAAATCCTTATTAAGCAACGTACACGTTGGCTTCAAGGGAACTTGTACATTTTAGAAAAAATGTTTTCTTCATTAAGTTTCTTTAAAGGAAAACTTCTCGTCCATTCCTTACAACAAGTTTTAGTATATGTTGTATTTTGGCTATTCTTAATCATTTCGAACGTTTGGTTCGTAATTGGGTTACTCGGTATATTCCAAATTCAATATAGCATTCCACTACTATTTATGTGGTATGTCGCATATATTACATATGTTTCTCAATTATTTAGTGCCCAGAGTGTAGAGCGAACCTTTACACCAACTAATATTTTTATTAGTGTTATCATGTACTTTACGTACGCACAGCTCTTTACGTACTTATTCATTCGTAGCTTAATTTTATACTTACGTGCAAAGAGCAAGAAACAAGTCATTGGCTGGGATAAAACAGTTCGATTCAAAAAAGATAAATAAAAATAAGCACAGAGCGCCGTATGCTCTGTGCTTATTTATTGCCGTATAAATTATATATATCAGACAATACCCCTTAGCTGAAAGTAATTTCACGTCCATCCCCCAACGAACGATCGACCTTCATTTATATACGAAAAAGTGATTGCTATTTTTGTAGAACCAATTGCTTCTCTTGCTGTTCTTTGCGCGTTTCAGTCTTAGGTTCCGTGCTTTCTTGGACACTACGATGTGCCACACGTTTCAAACAAATATGCTTCCACTTTCTTTCGTAACGTTTCATTATTCTAGATGTCCCCCTTGAATGCGCTTTAAAACTATTTGAAATCGCTTACAGGAAATAATATAGCACATATACATAAACGTGACAACACATTTCCGACAATTTTTTGTCAAAAATATGAATAGAGTTTGTAAAATATCGAACATTGTCGAAATTTCTCGTTTTTTCTTCGTATAAAAGGCATACTACTTATAAAGTAAAGTATTTTATTTCCCTTACTCGCAGTTCAAATCCCTTCTATATAAAAAAGAGCTGATGTATAATCAGCTCTTTTTCCTTCTATTATTTATGATGCTTCATACGTCCTTCTTTTTGTAACTCTTTAAATAACGCTGCCATCATAAAGAAAATAACGAAGACGAATGGGAATGCCGCAATGATAGCTGCCGTTTGCAAGGCTTCTAATCCGCCGATATATAATAAGGTAGAAGCTATAGCGGCTAGAACGATACCCCAAATCATTTTAATACGGTTTGGTGGATTTAAACTACCATGTGTCGTTAACATCCCTAAAACAAATGTTGCAGAATCTGCAGATGTAATAAAGAATGTTGCAATAAGTAAAATACCTAAAACCGATAAAGCTGATCCAAAGCTGCCCATCTGATCAAACATAGCGAATAATCCTACTTCTGTTCCCATTTCTTTCACTTTTTCAAAGATATGTGCATCACCAAACAGCTCCATATGAATACCAGTTCCGCCGAAAACGGAGAACCAAAGTGCACCAATTACGGTTGGTACGAGTAACACACCAATAACAAACTCACGAATGGTACGCCCTCGTGAAACACGCGCAATAAATGTACCTACGAATGGTGACCATGCAATCCACCATGCCCAATAGAAAATTGTCCATGACTGAATCCATTGATTTCCGCCTTCATCTAATGGACTTAAACGGAAGCTCATACTTGGCAATTCCTGAATATAAGAACCAATCGTTGAAGTGAAGTAATTCATAATAAAGTTTGTTGGACCTGCAAATAATACAATTATCATAAGTGCAAATGCCAAAATAATGTTCGTATTACTTAAATATTTTATTCCTTTATCAAGACCTGTCTGCGCAGATAACATGAAAAGAACGGTTACGATTGCAATAATAACTAACTGTGTCGTTAATGAATTCGGGATAGATGTTAAATAACTAACACCACCTGCAATTTGTTTCGCACCAAGACCTAATGATGTCGCAACACCAAACACCGTCGCGAAAACAGCTAACACATCAAATGAATGAGCAATACGCCCATGTTCCCCGCCCTTAAATAACGGACCTACTGTTGCACTAATCGTACTTGCTTTTCCTTTTCTAAAAGTAAAGTAAGCAATACACAACGCTACAAACGCATATAGTCCCCAAGGATGTAATCCCCAATGGAAAAATGAAAAGCGTAGTGCAAGACGCGCACTTTCCTCAGTTGCCCCTTCTCCAAACGGAGGTGCGTATAAATGGTTTAATGGTTCGGCAACGCCCCAGAAAACTAAGCCAATCCCCATACCAGCGCTAAATAGCATAGCAAACCATGTCATATAACTATAATCAGGTTCGTCATCATCTTTACCTAAACGAATAGAACCGTATTTCGAAACAATTAAAAAGATAGACACACCTAAAATAATAGAAACAGAAATAATATAAAACCATCCAAACTTACTAACTAATGCAGTTTGAATTGCGGTTGTTACATTTCCTAGGCTACCTTTTCCAATAATAGATTCGGGAATAATCCCCCAAAGTGTAAATGCAATACATAATGTTAATGAAACGATGAATGTTTTTGTCAGTTTCCTCATCAAATCCCCCTTCGTAGGTTTCACTTTTGTAAATAACATAAATTCCGATATGTAAAATCGGATAGAAAACTATAATTTTTGTGGTGATTTTCTTACCTTCACCTTCACCAATTCGAATTCTTATGGACAGCCTTACCTTCCGTATAACCTTTTCACTCTGCAAGAGCTACGAGATAGGAATACTGCTGTCAAAATGTGCGAGAAAAATGCGGATGGGAATGTGTTTTCCCAAAAAAGGATGTGTTACAGATGTAAAAAAGGGCATTTTTCTTCCTTGCAACCCTTTCTTTTTGTAACAATTATGCGGTTTTTTTGCTAGTATATAGCACGTGTTTATAGTTTCACAAACGAATTGTTTATGTTTATATAACTATATTACCCATAAAACGGTAAAATACTCAAGGAATGTAATCGTTTAGTTAACGTTTTGTAACACTCCTGCAATATTTTTATTTACGTCGAAAAAAATATGTTGCATTAAATATTTTGAATATAATTAGAAACCTACTAGTCATATAGAATGAAAAACGCTTTCCTATATTTTTGGTTATATTACAGGATGTTAACGACTTATTACGAATGGTTTGTAATTGTGTGTTTTCCCCAAATCCGAAAAAATCTGTTGCTATAATGAGGACACGAAAACAAACGCAATGGAGGCTATCATGAAAAAATTAATTGGAATAGCAACAGCAGCAGTTTTTGGTCTTGGGATTTTCACCGCATCTGCTAATGCAGAAACTGTTGTAACAACAGACGTACTAAATGTACGCGAAAACCCTACTACGGAATCAAAAGTTGTCGGTAAATTACTAAACGGTAATAAAATAGATGTACAAAATACAGAGAACGGATGGTCAAAAATCACTTTAAATGGTAAAGAATCATTCGTAAGTGCAGAGTTCACAAAAAGCATCTACTACGTAACAGCTAACGTATTAAACGTACGTGCTGAAGCGAACACAAACTCAGAAATTCTTGGGACGCTTAAGAAAGACGATATGATCGAAACAACGAACCAAGTACAAAATGAGTGGTTACAATTCGAATATAACGGGAAAACAG